>DATMJR010000415.1:0-2186 GCA_035553775.1 Miltoncostaeaceae bacterium
GCACCAGCAGCATGGCCGCGGGCACCATCAGCAGGGCGACCACGAGCTGGATCTTGGGGGCGGCACGGGCGGCGCGCTCCCGCGCCCGCCGGCGCCGGTCGTCGCGCAACGCGGCGGCCTGCCCTCGGAGAGAGCGCGACAGCGGCGCGCCGAGCTCGTCGGCCTGCAACAGGGCGCCGACGACCTGTGCGATCTCGGGCAGCGGCACGCGCGCCGCGAGGTCGCCGTAGGCCGATCGCCGGGTGGCACCCAGGGCGACGTCGGCGAGTGTCAGGCGCACCTCCTGCCCCAGCGGCCCCCGCAGCCGCCGGGCGGCCTCGGTGAGGGCAGGGTCCACGGCCATCCCGCCCTCCACGCACAGCGCGAGCAGGTCGAGCAGGTCGGGCAGCTGCGCGCGGATGGCCGCCGCCCGCCGCCGGCTGCGGGCCGTGACCGCGCGTACGGGCAGCAGCCACCCGGCCAGCGCCAGCGCGGGCGCCGCCAGGACCGCCGCCGGGCCCGCCGCCAGGGCGAGCAGCAGACCGGCGCCGAGACCCCCCACGGCGGCCGCCGCCTGGGCCGCCGCGACGTCGCCCGGCCGGATGTGCGGCTCGGATGCGGCCGCCCGCATCACCGCCTCCGGAAGCCGTTCCCGGGCGAGCCGACGCAGCCCGGCCGGGGCCGGGATCCGCAGCCGCACCGCCAACGGCGCCGTTGTCTCGGCGGACGCGCGAGGACGCGACACCGGTGCGACGGGGCCCGTGCGGGCGAGCGCGAGCGCGGCGAGCAGGGCGGCGGCCGCCAGCAGGGCGAGCGCGGCGGACGGGGCGCTCACGGGGCGACCTGCGAAAGACGGCGCACCAGCACCAGCGCGATGACGAACAGCGTCATGGAGAGCATGACGGCCACCAGGCCGAGCCCCTCACCGAGGGTCCGCGCGAGTGTGCCCGGCGCGAACAGCTCCAGCCCGACGCCGGCGAGCAGCGGTAGGGCGGCGACCAGCCAGGCGGTCATGCGTGCCTGCGAGGTGGCGGTGGCGAGCTCGGCCGCGAGCCGGCGCCGGTCCTCCAGGTCGTCGGCGAGCTGGGTCAGAATCCGGGAGAGGTCACCCCCGGTGCGCAGCGTGACGAGGATCGCGCAGACCGTCACCTCCACGTCGGGATGCGGCACCCGCACCGTGAGCGCCTCGAGGGCGTCCTCGGCCCGCGCCCCGTGTTCCAGGTCGGCGGCCACCTGCACGACCTCAACCCCGATGCCGGAGGGCAGATCGGGGGCCGCCCGCACGAGCGACTGGCGCAGCGACAGGCCCGCGCGCAGGCCGTCCGCGAGGCGGCGCGCCAGCACCGGGAGCTGCGCCGCGACCCGGGCGGGGCGGCGGCGGATCGCCCCGCGCACGTGCAGGGCGAGACCGGCGGGGGGGACCGCCGCCGCCACCGCGGCGAGCGGCACCGAGCCCGTGACGCCGTGCACGGCCAGGGCGAGCAGGGCCGACGCCAGGGCGCAGGCGGGGGGTACGCGCGCGGGGTCCACCTCGATCCCCGCGCGGGCCAGCAGCGGCGCCAGGCGGCCCGCGACCCGCCCCCGCCGGGGTGGGCGGCGCACGGGCGACGGCGGCATCGGCGCACCGGCCCGCGCACAGGCGAGCAGCGCGGCGGCGGCGGCGGCGAGGGCGAGCGAGGCCGCGGCGGCGCTCACCGCACCCCCAGCCGGTCCGCGGCGTGCGCCAGGGCGGGTGTGAGCCGCAGCTCGCCCCCCGCACCGTCCTCGTGCCAGCACGCGAGATCGACCAGCGGCGCGTCGCCACGATCGCCCAGCGCGCACACGGCGGTGACCCGACGGCGTCCGTCGGCAAGCCGTGCCTGGTGCACGACGAGGTCGATGGCGGCCGCGACCTGGTCGGCCACCGCGGCGTACGGCAGGTCGGCCTCCCCCATCGTCGCCAGCAGCTGCAGGCGCCGCAGGGCGTCGGCGGGCGTCGGCGCGTGCAGGGTCGACAGGGAGCCCACATGGCCCGTGCTCATCGCCGTGAGCATGTCGAGCGCCTCGGTGCCGCGCCCGGTAGTTGCCCAGCCTTGGCGGACCACCACCACGGGACGCCCTGGCGTCGACTCGCGCGTCCGGCGCGTCCGCCACTATGCCGGTGGATGATTGGGCCGGGGACCACGTGGGGGATTGAGGAGGGCGCAGGACTAGATGGAGGTCCGGGG
>DATMJR010000416.1:0-3649 GCA_035553775.1 Miltoncostaeaceae bacterium
CCCCATGCCTCCCGAGATCACCCACCGGCGCGTGCGCGTCGGCGACATCCGGCTGCACGTCACCGAGGCCGGGGACGGGCCGCCGGTGCTGCTGCTGCACGGTTTCCCCGAGCTCGCCCACTCCTGGCGCCACCAGGTCCCCGCCCTCGCCGAGGCCGGCTACCGCGCCGTCGCCCCGGACCTGCGCGGGTACGGACGCTCGGACCGGCCGGCGCAGGTGGAGGACTACGGGATCGCGGCGCTCGCCGGCGATGTCGCGGGGCTGGTGGCCGAACTCGGTGGATCCGCGCACCTCGTCGCCCACGACTGGGGCGGCAGCCTGGCGTGGGTGCTCGCCTCCCGTGCGCCCGACACCGTGCGGTCCCTGACGATCCTCAACTCGCCGCACCCGGTGGCCTCCGCGGAGGCGCGCCGCGAGTCCGACGCCCAGCGGGCGAAGAGCTGGTACATGCTTCTGTTCCAGTTCCCGGGCGTCGCGGAGACCTGGCTCTCGGCGGACGACTTCGCCAACCTGCGCGCCTTCGTGTTCGACACGGCGGCCCCGGGGACGTTCTCGGACGAGGACCGGGAGCAGTTCCTGTCCGCCCTGCGCCAGGACGGGGCGCTCACCGCCGCCCTGAACTACTACCGGGCGAACATGCCCCCGGCGGCGTGGGTGCGCGAGCCCCCGCAGCTGCCGCCCGTCACCGTGCCCACCATGATCGTGTGGGGCATGGCCGACGCCTACCTGGGCGAGGAGCTGCTCGAGCGCTCGGTGGCCAAGTGCGCCGGCGAGGTGCGCGTGGAGCGCCTGCCGGGCGTGAGCCACTGGATCCAGCAGGAGGCGCCCGGCGAGGTCAACCGGCTGCTGCGGGACTGGCTCGGGCAGCGCGAGCCGGCGGGCGCCGCCTAACCCTCCCCGCGCAGCGCGCGGCGGTCGATCTTCCCCGAGGGCAGCCGCGGCAGGGCGGGCAGCACCGTCACGGACTGCGGGGCCATGTGCGGCGCCAGCGCGTGCGCCACGTGGCGGCGCAGCGCCCCGGCGTCGGGCGGCGTGTCCCCGGACGCCACCACCCAGGCGTGGACCCGCAGGAGCCCGTCCCGGTCGGCGACCCCCGCCACCGCCGCCTCGGCCACCTCGGGCAGTTCCAGCAGGCTCCCCTCGACCTCGCCCGGGCTCACCCAGCGGGCGTCCACCTTGAACATGTCGTCGGCGCGGCCGACGTGCCGGTACACCCCGTCGCGCCGCGTCAGCACGTCCCCCATCCGCAGCCACTCGCCGTGCAGCAGGTCCCGGGTCTGCGCGATGCGGCGCCAGTACCCGGTCGTGTTGGAGTCGCTGCGGATCCACAGCCGCCCCGGGTCGCCGTCGCCGACGGAGCGCCCCTCGGGATCGCGGAGATCGATCTCGACGCCCGCCACGGGCCGGCCGAGCGTGCCGTCCAGCGGGTCGCCGGGCCGCGTCGACAGCACGATGTTCGAGCACTCGGAGCAGCCGAGACCCTCCACCAGCGCGAGCCCCGCACCGGCGACCAGGCGTCGGCCCACCGCCTCGGGCAGGCGGTCGCCGGACGAGACGCCGATCCGCACGCCGGCGAGCGCCTCCGGGTCCGGGTGGCGCTCCAGGAACGTCGCCACCTGCGCCCAGAACGTGGGCACCGCGGTCAGCACCGTCACGCCCCGCTCGCGCACCAGCGTCAGCGTCCCCCGCGGGTTGGGACGGGCGCCGCTCAGGACGGCGGTCGCGCCCCGGCCCAGCGGGCGGAAGAAGCCGTTGCCGAAGCCCAGCGACGTGAACAGGCGCGCGGCGGAGTGGCACCGGTCCCCCGGGCCGAGGCCGAGCACCTCGCGCGCGTAGCCCTCCACCGCGGTCGCGAGGTCGCGGTGGGCGTGCATCACGCCCTTCGGCCGTCCGGTCGAGCCGGAGGAGTAGATGAGGTAGGCGAGGTCGTCGGGGTGCACGGCGGCCACCGGGCGCACGGGACCCTCCGCCAGCGCCTCGGGCGCCAGGCGGGGGTGCGCGCCGACGGGGACGTCGTCCTCGGCCACCACCAGGGCGGGGAGGCAGTCGTCGAGCACCAGCGCGACGCGGTCGGCGGGCGATGCCGGGTCCACCGGCACCGGCACCGCGCCCAGCGCGGCGGCGCCCAGGAAGGCCGCGACCCACGGCCGGCCGTCGCGGAGCGCGACGCCGACGCGGTCGCCGCGACGGACGCCGTGCGCGTGCAGGGCGCCCGCCGCGCGGCGCAGGGCCGCGCCGAGATCGTCGTAGGTCCACGTGCCCGTCTCGTCCTCGACGGCGGGGTCGCCGCCCCGGCCCGCCTCGCGGTGGCGCTCCACCAGCAGGTGGACCAGGTTGTCGCGCGCGCTGCCGTCGCCGGCGTCGACGGGCACGGCGGCCGCCGGCGCGGGCGCCGCCGCGTCGCCGGGGTGGAGCGGCGCGAGCGCCTCGAGCAGGGCGAGGAAGGCCTCCGGCGGGACGCGGCCCGGCAGGGCGAGGATCAGGTCGGTCGCGCCCGCCGCCTCCAGCGCCGCCACACGCTCCCGCAGGGCGGCCGGCTCCCCGACCAGCCCGCGTCCCTCGGCCCATCGCAGCACGGATGCGGGGCTCGTCCCCAGCGCCTCCGCCTCGGCGCCGAGCCAGCCGAGCGCCTCCGCCCGCGACGGCACGGCGAGCGCGAAGGTGTAGAGCGCCACCGCGGGGGCGGGCCGGCCCGCCGCCTCCGCCGCGTCCCGGGCCACCGCGATGCGCTCCGCCAGCTCGTCGGGGCCGATCCAGGCGGACACGATCCCGTCCGCCCGGCGGCCCGCCGTCCGCAGCAGCACCGGGCCGTGGGCCGCCACCCACACCGGGATCCCGCCGGGCTGCACCGCCGCCGGCCGGTTGGGGGCGTCCGCGAGCACGCCGGGCAGGTCGGCCCCGTCCGGGTGCCGCGCCATCGCCTCCAGCACGTCGAGCGTCGCGCGGAGCCGCGCGGTGCGCTCGCCCGGCGTGCCCAGCGGGAAGCCGTAGGCGGCGTGCTCGGGACGGTCCGAGCCGGTGCCCACGCCCAGGATCATCCGCCCCCCGGAGAGGACGTCGACGACCGTCGCCATCTTGGCGAGCAGCGGGGCCGGCCGGTACGAGGCCGAGGCGACGGCGACGCCCAGGCGCACCCCGGGGACGCGCACGGCGAGGGCGGCGAGCGTGGTGAACGCCTCGAGGGTGGGCTCCGCCTTCAGGCGTCCCGGCGACTGGAGGTGGTCGTTGACCCACAGGTGGTCCGCGCCGGCGCGGGCGGCACGGGTGGCCACGTCCAGCAGCGCGTCCCAGCTGGACCCGTACTGGGGAAGCCGCAGCCCGACGCGCATGGACCGATACTAGGCCCGGGAGGGGATGATGCTAGGCCGGAATCGGGCCCGGGCGGGGGCGGTGCTAGGCCGGGCCGAGCACGACCACGACCTGCGCGCCCGCGGGCGCCGCGGTGGCGATGGGCCCGCCGGCGGGCAGGGCGCGGATGGACGAGAAGCCGAGGTCCTGCGCCACGCGGCGCGCGGCGTCCCGCTGCCCGGGGCGGAAGTAGACCACCGTCGGCCCGCTGCCCGAGGGGGCGTTGCCGGCGGAGGGGTCGGGGTAGCCGAGGGCACGTGCGCGCGTCGCCGTCTGGGCCGCGAAGCCGCTGATGGTGGT
>DATMJR010000417.1:0-3156 GCA_035553775.1 Miltoncostaeaceae bacterium
CCTGCTGATGCTGACGTCGCTGCGCAGCCATCGGCCCGGCCCGGTGCCCGTCGACCCCGTGTCGCACCTGCGGGCGCTGCTGCCCGCCCCGGCGGCGCGTCCGGCACCGCCGCCGCGGCCCCGGCGGGTGCGGCCGCGGCCGCCGCGGCCGCGCACGACGCCGTCGCGCCCCCGGCCCCCGCGGGTGGTGGTGCGGGTGCCGCGCTGGGTGGTGGGCTAGGGATGTCTGCTCGCCCGTTCGTCCGGCTGCCCGATGCGACGGTCGCGGAGGAGAGGTCCGGCGACGAGCGACGCCGGGACGAAGGGCACCCGCCGAAGGCGTCCGCGCGGGGGGCGCCTGAGACCGCTGCGCGCCGCCCCCCGTGGCACGCGTCACGCGAGCGTCGCACCGGGGCGACGGGGCGATGCCGCAGGCACCGCCGCGGCGCAGCGCGCGCAGGGTCCGGCCGGATCCCGGCGCCGTGCCACACCGGGAAGCGTCACGGTCCCGAGCCGCGGCCGTCCGGGTCAAGGACGCCCACGGGGTTCACGCCGCGTGCACGACCGGCGGTGCCGGCGCGCTCGCAGTTGGCGCACGATTCGCCCGCGCCGCGAGCCGGGGTGGGCCGGCTCGGGTACGGCGGCGACGCCTCGGGAGGTCTCGGCCGCTGCGGGCCCGCGACGCCGCCGCTCGCCGGTGTCCCGACACGACGGCCACCTCCCACCGCCGGCCCGACGGCCCCTCGTGCAGCGCGGGAGGCCGGCGCGGTGCGGCGTGGAACGGCCCGCGCCTAGGGGAGGAAGATGTCCTCGATGCGCAGGCCGAACACGGCGGCGATCTTGAAGGCGAGCGGAAGGCTCGGATCGTATCGACCGTTCTCGATGGAGTTGATCGTCTGGCGTGACACGTCGAGTCGGTCCGCGAGGTCGGCCTGGCTCCAGCGGCGGGCCGCCCGCAGCTCGCGCACGCGGTTGTTCACGACACCCGTCGTCGGAGGACCACCGAGGCGCCGACCCACGTCGCGATCCCGAGGACGGTCATGACCTGGAGCAGCTGGCGGATGTCGCCGATCCCCGCGGCCTGGACGGTGCCGAGCGCCGCCAGTGCCGTGATGACCACCCCGAACGCGATCGCCATGGCGTACAGCTCGAGGGTCCGCTCCCGTTCGTCGGAGCGCCCCAGCATCCTGAGCTGAGCCCAGACGAGCAGCCCGATTCCGACCAGCGGCGAGAGTGCCCACGCGAGCTGCCAGCCACCGTCCGACGCATCCGGGCCGGCGGCGATCAGGGACATCTGGCTGACGACGAGCACGACCATCCCGGGTGCGAGATCCCGCGACGCCGCACGCCGGCGGGCGAGGTCTCCGGAGCTGCGGGGAGGTTCTGAGAGTGAGGTCATGTCGGCCACTGTAAAACACACTTGACTTTATGACAAGCACACTGTCCACCCGGGCACGGGCTCGACGAGGTTCGTTCCCCACCGACCCCATGCCGCGTTCGGCCGCACCCCCTTTTGCATCGGGAGCGGCGACCGGCCGGGGCCGGCACCTGCGGTGGGTCGGCGCCCGCCCGCCGGCTCGCCGAGGACGCGCTCTCGCCCAGGGGGCGCTGACGACCGCGCGAACGACGCGTCCGGAGGGGCCGCGCCGTCGCGGTGGCGGCGGCGCGTGCCGGGTCTGCCCCGGCGCTCCCCGGCCATCGTCCCTGCCGGTGCCCGTGCATCCCCCTCGCACCAGCAGTGTCGAACGTCGCCACGCCGGCCCGTCGCCGCGGTGCGTCGGACCCGCACGTGGCCCCGCGCCTGCCGCACGCGGCCGCCGAGCCACGCGGCTGGGGGCCGGGCGACGCGGCGTGCACGCGGAATGCGTTTCCCTCCGCGTGCCGCGCCCGCGGAGCCCGGCGGCAGCTCCGAGGACCGGTGACGGCCGCGGCGCGGGCGGCGTATAGGGTGCGTGTGTGCCGTCCATGCGCGCGCGCTGCCGGTGACGCCCCTCCGGTCCGCGCCGGATCGCCCGGCCTTCGCCGATGTCGCCGCCGCCGAGATGGGCGCGGTGTACCGGTACCTGCTGCAGCTCACCCGGGATGCCGCGCTGGCCGAGGATCTCACCTCCGCCACCTTCGAACGCGCGATGCGCGAGTGGCGCCGGTACGACCCGGCCCGGGGCCGGGCGCGCCCGTGGCTGGCCGAGATCGCCCGCCGCCTGGCGCTCGACCACTTCCGGTCCGAGCGGCGGCGGCGGGGCCGGGAGCACCGGGCCGCGTCGCCCGAGGCGCAGGCGGGGCCCGAGGCGGTCTCCGGGCTGTCGGGGCCGCTGCGGGATGCGCTCGCGTCACTGCCGGACGCGGAGCGCGAGGTGGTGGCCCTGCGTGTGCTGCTGGACCTGGAGACCGCGGAGGTCGCGCGGCTGCTGGGTATGACCCCCTCGGCGGTCAGTACCGCCCTGCACCGCGCCCTCGGCCGGTTGCGGGGGCAGCTGGGGGAGGGATGGCGATGAGCGGCCCGGACGACCACCGCGGAGCGGGTCCGGAGCGGGAGCACGAGGTGCGGGGGGCTCTCGGGATCGACCCGGAGCGGCTGGACGCCCTGCTGGCGGGCGCTCCGCCCCGCGACGCCGAGGAGCGGGAGGTGCTCCTGCTGGCCGCGACGCTGCGGCGCGAGGCGGGTGACCCGCCCGAGGACCTGCGCGCGCGTGTGCTGGCGCGCGCGCGATCAGGGCCCGGAGCCTCCTCCCCGCGGCGCACCGGTGGCGGCGTGCGCGGCCGGCCGGCCCTGTTCGGGGGGCTCGCGGCCGCGCTGGTCGCGGCGGCGGTCGCCGCACCCCTGGTGCTGCGCGACGGCGCGCCCGTGCGCGTCCCGGCCGAGACGGAGGCCCAGGCGGACGGCGGCGGCGCGGCGCCCCCGGGGGTCGCGCCGGTGGAGGCGGCCACCGACAGCTGGGAGGACGCGCCCCCTGTGGCCGCGCCGGCCCCGCAGGTCGCCCCGCGCGGCGACCCCGAGGCATCCGCGGCCGAGGGTCGTGTGGTGGTGCCGGTGACCGTTGCGGCGGACGCGGGGGCGGACGACCTGGCGCGCCGCGCCGACGCGGCACTGGCGGCGCTCGAGGGGGCCGGCGGCGCGCCCGTCTCGTCGGCGGTGGTCGACGCGCCCGGGGGCGGCGTCGCCTGGGAGCTGCGGGC
>DATMJR010000418.1:0-8614 GCA_035553775.1 Miltoncostaeaceae bacterium
GGAGGGGGCGGGGCGTGCTGTAGAGTCGCGCGCCGTGGCCGACGTCCGCCCCTTCCGCGCCCTCCGCTACCAGCCGCTGGCCGGTCATCTCGACGAGCTGGTCGCGCCCCCGTACGACGTCATCGGCGCCGACGAGCGCCGGGCGCTGCAGGAGCGCAGTCCGCACAACGCCGTCCGGCTGGAGCTGCCGGACCCGCCCTACGAGGCCGTCGCCGACGTGGTGGCGCAGTGGCGGGAGGCGGGGATCCTCGCCCCGGCCGAGCGGCCGGGCATCGTCGCGTGGAAGCAGAGCTTCACCATGGACGGCGCCACCGCGGAACGGCGCACGCTGCTGGCCACGGTCGCCCTGGCGCCCTACGAGGACCGTGTCGTCCGGCCGCACGAGCGCACCCACCGGGGCCCCAAGGAGGACCGGCTGCGCCTGTACCGCGCAGTGCGGCTGCACGTGTCGCCCGTGTTCGGGGTCTACCCCGACCCGCAGGGCGCCGCGTGGGCGGCGGCCGGGGTCGCCGGGGAGCCCGACTCGGTGATGATCACCGACGGCGGGCAGGTGGAGCACCGCGTGTGGTGGATCGACGACCCGGCGCGCCTGCAGGCCGTCGCCGCGGCGCTCGCCGACCGCTGGATCCTCATCGCCGACGGGCACCACCGGTACGAGACGGCGCTGGCGTACCAGGCCGAACGCCGCGCCGCGGAGGGCGACCCGGCGGGCGCGCAGCCCTACGACAGCGTGCTCATGGGGCTGACGGCCCTGGACGACCCGGGCCTCGTGGTGCTGCCGACCCACCGCGTGCTCACCGAGTGGCCCGAGGGGGCCGCCGGGCGCCTGCGGGCGGAGCCGCTGGCCGACCTCGACGCGCTGCTCGCCGCACTCGCGGCCGCCCCGCAGGAGGCCGCGGCCCTCGGCCTGGTGCGGCCGGACGGCTTCGCGCTGCTCACGGCCGACCTGCCGGAGTCCGCGTCGCCGGCCGAGCGGCTCGACGTCGCGGTGCTGGAGCGGGAGGTGCTCGTCCCGGACCTCGGCGACGACCAGGCCGCCCTCACCGGGCGCGGCGTGCTGAGCTACGTCAAGGACGCCCGCGAGGCGGCGGCCCTGGTGGCGGACGGCCGGGCGGCGGCGGCGGTCCTGCTGCGACCCATCCCGAAGACGGCGGTCGCCGCCGTCTCCGATGCCGGCGAGACGATGCCGCAGAAGAGCACCTACTTCTTCCCGAAGCTGCTCACCGGCGTCGCGTTCCACGACCTGGATGGCTGAGCCGGCCCACCCGTCGCCCGAGGCCATGCGCTGGTTCGCGCCCCTGCGCGAGGTGAGCCGGCGCCTGGGCGGCGCCATCCGGGCCCTCACACCCGCCGAACGCGCCGAGGGCTTCGGGCGGGGCGCGGGCGGCGACATCACGGCGCGCGTCGACCGCATCGCCGAGGACGCCTTGCTGCAGACGATGCGCGACCTGCACCACGATCGCGGCGCGCCGATGACGATCGTGAGCGAGGAGGCGGGCATCGTGCACCTGGGCGAGGGCCCGGGCCCCGTCGTGGTGATCGACCCGGTGGACGGCAGCCAGAACGCCAAGCGCGGAACGCCGCTGTTCGCCACCTCCGTGGCCATCGCCGACGGCCCGACCGTCGGCCACGTCCGCTACGCCTTCGTGCGCGACCACAGCACCGGCGAGGAGTTCACCGCCGAGCGCGGGGTCGGGGCGTGGCTCGACGGGGTGCCCATGCCGCCGGCCGCGCGCCCCGCCCACCTGCGGCTGCTCGCCGTGGAGGGGGCCAGTGCGCTGCGCATGCAGGCGGCGGCCGAGACGCTCGTGGGCGAGGTCGGGCGCCTGCGCTCCCTCGGGTCGATGGCCCTGTCGATGTGCTGGATGGCCGCGGGGCGCATGGACGGGTTGCTCGGCCTGAGCCCCGTGCGCCCCGTCGACGTCGCGGCCGCCCAGCTGGTCCTCCGGGAGACCGGGTGCTGGGTGGGCCTGCCCGAGGCGGAGGACCTCGACGGGTGCCCGCTCGACCTCGCCACCCGGCGACGGGTCATGGCGACGGCCGAGCCGGAGCTGCTGGAGAGGATGCGCGCTGCCCTCGACGCGGCGGTCGCCGTCAGCTGACGGGCCCCGCCCCCGGCGGGGGCCTATCATCGGCCGGGGGGCAGCCGCCGGGGCGGTCCCGCACGAGCGGAGCGTGACGTCATCGGCCTCCTGCGCAGGCGCCTGACCGAGGAGCAGCGCGCCCGGGTCCCCCCGGGCCAGCACGTGGTGGACGACTTCCCCGTGCTGCACGTCGGCGGCGTCCCCTACGTCAGGCCACCGGCCGACTGGGACCTGCGCGTGTGGGGCGCGGTGGAGCGGCCGGCGCGCTGGGACCTGGCGGAGTTCACCTCGCTGCCCATCACGCGGGTGCGGTGCGACATCCACTGCGTGACCACGTGGAGCAAGCTCGACACGGTGTGGGAGGGCGTCTCCCTGGCGTGGCTGCTCGACGAGGTGCGCCCCCTGCCGGAGTGCACGCACGTCGTCTCCCACGGGGAGAACGGCTATACGGCCAACGTGCCGCTGGAGGCGCTGCGCGCGCCGGACGTGCTGCTCGCGCACCGCTTCGGCGGGCGGCCGCTGGAACCCGTCCACGGCGCCCCCGTGCGGCTGATGATCCCGCAGCTCTACTTCTGGAAGAGCACCAAGTGGCTGCGCGGCCTGGAGTTCACCGTCGGCGACCACCCCGGGTTCTGGGAGGTGCGCGGCTACTCCGACTCCGCGGACCCGTGGAAGGAGGAGCGCTACGGATTCTGACCGGCACACGCGCACGCACCGCGAGGTCGCGGAGGACTTCGGCGACATCGAGCGCGTCACGCGCCGGGTGGTGCGCGCCGCCGCGGCCTTCGGGGTCGCCTCGCCGGTGTGGCTCGTCCTGCTCGTGCTGCTGCCCGAGACCGGCCTCGGCCCCACCTCATCCTTCGCCATCGCGACCGTGGTCGCCGCCGCGCTGGCGTACGCCGGCCTGCGGTGGTTCTTCCCGCGCCGGCCGGCCGCCTCCGCCCGGGAGCGCGAGGCCACCGCGGCGCCGGGCGCGGGCCGTCCGCGGCGACTGGTGCTGGCCGGCGTCGGCGTCGTCGCCCTGGCCTACCTCATCTTCGTGCTGCGCGCCGCGGGCTGAGGCCCGGCCGACGCACCTCGCGCCGCCGCCCGGCGCCCGTCACCATCACCCCGGCGGCGCCCGCCGCCCCCGAACACGCAAGGAGCACCCAGCGCATGAGCCCACTGATCCCGATGGTCGTCGAGCAGACCTCGCGCGGCGAGCGGGCCTACGACATCTACTCCCGGCTGCTGGCCGAGCGGATCATCTTCCTCGGGACCCCCGTGGACGACCAGATCGCGAACCTGATCGTCGCGCAGATGCTTCACTTGGAGAGCGACGACCCCGACAAGGACATCTCCCTCTACGTCAACTCGCCGGGCGGGTCGGTGTACGCCGGCATGGCCATCTACGACACCATGCAGTTCATCAAGCCCGACGTGCAGACGATCTGCGTGGGCATCGCGATGAGCATGGGGGCGCTGCTGCTGGCCGGCGGCGCGCAGGGCAAGCGCATGGCGCTGCCCAACGCCAAGATCATGATCCACCAGGTCTCCGGCGGCTTCTCCGGGCAGGCGAGCGACATCGAGATCCACGCGCGCGAGGCGCTGAAGGTGCGCCAGCGGCTGGACGAGATCCTGTCGCACCACACCGGCAAGCCCCTTGACCAGGTCAAGCGCGACACCGAGCGGGACTACTTCATGTCCTCCGAGGAGGCGCGCGAGTACGGGCTGGTCGACCGGGTGATCGTCAGCCACTGACGCCGGGCACGGGCGGCGCATCCGCGCCGCCCGCCGCGCCCGGTGCCGCGTCCACCTCGCGGATCTCGACGTGGACGTCCATGCGCTCGGTGGGCGCGCCCACGTACGTGCCCCGGAAGGGCGGCACGTCGCCGTAGTCCCGGCCCACCGCGACGCGCACGTAATGCGTCAGGTCGGGATCCGGGTGGGTGGGGTCGAACTCGACCCACCCGGTCCCGGGCGCCCATGCCTCCGCCCACGCATGGCTCTCGGCCGGGTCGTCGCGCCCGGCCTGGTGCAGCCAGCCGCTCACGTACCGCGCCGGCACGCCCCGGCGCCGGCACAGCGCGATGAACAGGTGCGCCATGTCCTGGCACACCCCGCGACGGGCCTGCACGACCCGCTCCACGGGCGTGTCCACCGCCGTGTGGCCCCGCTCGTAGACGATGCTGCGGTTGACCGCCTCCTCCAGGTCGACCAGCCAGCGGCCCACCTCGTCGGCACCCGGCTCAAGGCCCTGGGCGAAGTAGTCGACGGCCTCCGGCCAGTGCACCAGCGCCGACGGGAGCAGGAACGCGGCCAGCCGGTCGCGCAGCCCCGGGTCCTCCAGCGCGGCGAAGCCGGCGGGGGCGGGCAGCACCGGGTGGCCGGACACCTCCACGAGGGCCTCGGCCTCGACCAGCAGCCGCGAGTGCGGCCCCTCGACCTGGAACCACCCGACGTCGTTCCCGAAGGCGTCACGGTGGTGATGGACCTCGGCCTCCGGCGTGACGCGCACCGACACCGACAGCACCCGCTGCCGCGCGTGCCGGACCGGGCAGAGGCGCACCTCGTTGGTGCTCTCACGCGCCTCCCCGTCGTAAGTGAACTCAGTTCTGTGCCTGGCGAGCAGCCTGCGCACGCTGGGCACCCCCCTCCCGGGTCGAGGGATAGGCGAAGCACGATGCCGCCAGGGCGACGTCGATCTCGTTGCACCGCCGCTGGACGTGGTCGAGGAGCCAGGCGAGCCGCCCGTTGCGGGCGGCCGCGGCGTTGCCCAGCAGCTCGTCGCGGGTGAGCGCCAGCAGCCCGAGCATCTCGGAGCCCCCGCGCATCGCGCCGTCCGCGATCAGCTCCTCGACGCCGCGTCCCACCTCGTCCAGGCAGTACGCGACCGAGCGCGGGAAGCGGGCGTCCACCAGTAGGAAGCGGGCGATCGAGGCCGGCGACACCAGGCCGCCGCCGGCGCGCAGGAACGCCTCGTCGGCGCCCGACGACCGCAGCAGCCGGTGCCAGGCGTGGAGGTCCGCGGGGGCGGCCACGGCGGGTTCGCGGGGGGCGACCAGCCGGTACCTGATCTCCAGCAGCCGGGCGGTCTTCTCGGCGCGCTCGAGGTACCGGCCCGCCCGCAGGAACCACCAGGCCGCGTCGTGCCGCATGCCCTGGTCGGCGATCCCCTGCAGCAGCTGCGAGGTGCGGCGGACCAGGCGGCAGAAGGGGTAGACGCCCTCGCGCGTGATGCGGGAGGGCGGCCAGCCGCGCAGCTCCATGTGCAGGCCGTTGAGCGTCTCCCACATGTCGGTCGGCAGCAGCTCGCGCACGCCGTGGGCGTTGCGCCGCGCGCGGCGGATGCACGACATCACGCTGTTCGGGTTGGCGGGCGAGAACGACAGGAACCACACGACCGACCGCTCGTCGGCCCGCCGGTGCGTCGCGAGGAACCGGTCGAGGTCCCCCGTGATCTCCACCAGGGGCTCCCACACCTCGCGCGGGCCCGCCGCCGCGCGCTCGCGCGTCATCGCATGGCTCACCTCGAGCAGGCGGGAGCAGGTGTCGGCCCGCTCGATCATGCGGCCCGTCCAGTACAGCGACTCGGCGACGCGGGCGAGCATCACGAGGCCAGGACCCAGGTGTCCTTGCTCCCCCCGCCCTGGGAGGAGTTGACGACCAGGGAGCCGTCGCGCAGCGCGACCCGGGTCAGCCCGCCGGGCACGGCGACCGGCGCGCGGCCGTAGGCGATGAACGGCCGCAGGTCGATGTGCCGGGCGCGGAACCGGCCGTCCAGGTACACGGGCGCCCGCGACAGCGCCACGGTCTCCTGCGCCACGTAGCCCCGCGGGTTCGCCTCGATGCGGCGCGCGAACACCCGGCGCTCCTCGGGCGTCGAATGGGGGCCGATCAGGATCCCGTAGCCGCCGGCCCCGTCGACGGCCTTGACCACCAGCCGCTCCAGGTTGGCGAGGACGTGGCGGCGCTCGTCCTCGCGCTCGGGCAGGTACGTGGGCACCTGCCCCAGGAGCGGCTCCTCGCCGAGGAAGTAGCGGATCAGGTCCGGCACGTAGGCGTACACCGCCTTGTCGTCCGCGACGCCGGAGCCGGGCGCGTTGCAGACCGCGACGTTGCCGGCGCGCAGCACCTCGATGAGGCCGGGCACGCCCAGCAGGGACTCGGCACGCAGGCAGACCGGGTCCAGGTAGGCGTCGTCGATGCGCCGGTAGATGACGTCCACGCGCTCGTGCCCGGTGGAGGTCTTCACCCACACCCGGCGGTCGCGCACGATCAGGTCCCGGCCCTCCACGAGCAGCGCGCCCATCTGCTGCGCCAGGAACGTGTGCTCGTAGTAGGCCGAGTTGAAGGGCCCGGGGGTGAGCAGGGCGATGCAGGGGTCGTCCGCGTCGCCCGGCGCCGCCGCGCAGAGGGCGTCACGCAGTAGCAGTGGCGCGTGATCGACCGGCTCGACGTCGAAGCCGGCGAACGCCTCGGGGAACACCCGCCGCATGAAGGCGCGGTTCTGCACCACGTAGGAGAGCCCGGACGGGGTGCGCAGGTTGTCCTCGAGCACCCTCCACTCGCCGTGCGCATCGCGCACCAGGTCGATGCCGGCCCAGTGCACCCAGCGGCCGTGCGGCGGCACGATGCCCGCCATCTCCAGCATGTGCCCGGCGCACGACGCGATCAGCCGGTGGGGGATGACGCCGTCGGCGACGGCCTGCCGCGGTCCGTAGACGTCGGCCAGGAACAGGTCGAGCGCCCGCACCCGCTGCTCCAGCCCCGCGCGCATGCGCTGCCAGTCCGCGTGGGCGATCAGGCGGGGCAGCAGGTCGAAGGGGAACGGAGCCTCCCGCCCGTCGTGGGCGTAGGTGATGCCCTCGTTGAGGTAGCAGGCCCCCGCCAGCGCGTTCTTGTCGTCGAAGGTCTCCGGCCGCAGCCGCGCCAGGCCCGCGTACAGCGGGTCGTAGGCCGCCCGCGGCCGCGCGTCGTCGTCGAACATCTCGTCGAAGAAGCCCCGCGCGTCGTAGCCCTCGAACAGCGACACCATCGTCGTGCGCACCCCCTCCTCGACGACGGAGGAGGCTACGGGCGGGGGTCCGGCCGGCGCTTTGGCCCGGGGGACAAACACGGGCGGCGGCGTCCCGCGGCGCCGGGAGGGACCGGACGCGGACGGGGGAACCCCCGCCCGCGCTGCGATCCGCAGCGCCACCGATTGGCAACGATGCCGCTCGACTCTGGCACAACGGCCCGGCGGCCGGCGGGGGGATCCGGCCGGCCCTCCGGGCGAGGCCGGCGCCGCGCGGCGGCGCCGGGGGTGTGCTACTCGGCCTTGGCCAGCACGTCGGTCTCGCGGAGGATGATGTACTCCTCCCCGTCGAGCCGGATCTCCGTGCCCCCGTAGCGGGCGTAGACCACCTCGTCGCCCTCCGCGACCTGCATGGGCACGCGCTTGCCGTCCTCGTACCGGCCGGGGCCGACGGCGATGACGTTGCCGCGCTGCGGGCGCTCCTTGGCCTGGTCCGGCAGGTAGATGCCGCTCGCGGTCTTCTCCTCGGGCTCGATGGCCTTCACGACCAGGCGGTCGCCAAGCGGCTTCAGCTTCACTGCCCCTCCTCGTGTCCCTCGACGGTCCGTGACCGCCGGAGGGTAGTGATGGGGTGTGCGGGCGACAACCCGGCCGTGGCCGACCGGATCACCGCCCGCGGGAGCGCTACAGCGGCGGGAACTCGTTGACCTCGCTGAAGTGCACCACCGAGACGACGTCGTCCATCTCGACCTCGCGGGAGTAGATCTGCGAGAGGAACTGGAGCGTGTCGTCGACCAACCGGAACTCCGGGTTGTCGCGCTCGATCTCCCGCTGCGAGAGCTCCCGGATCGGCTTGACGTCCACCTGGTCGATGATGGCGGTGAAGATCTTCTGCCGCGGGCCGTGGCGGTGGCCCACCGTGACCCACACGAGCTGCCCCTTCTTGTACTTGTGGCTCTTGTCGCCGAGCCGGATGGTGGCCGTCTTGCGGCCGCGCCGCAGCTGGTCGATGAACAGCGGCGAGTAGAAGTTCAGGGCGAACACGCGGCTCCTCGTGTGGTCGGGCGCGGGGTGTCGTCGCCGCGCCCGGACCGACCCGGGGAGTCGGTCGCGGGGGGCGGCCCCCCGGCCGGCGCGACGCCGACCGGGAGGCTACGTGTCGGCGTCAGCGCCCGCCGAAGAGCCGGCGCAGGAAGCCGAGGAACCCGCCGGCGCGCTCCTGCACCTGCTCGGCCGCCTCGGAGGCGACCGCCTGCACGGTCTCCTTTGCATCCTCGGCGCGGTCGGTGATGGAGGGGGACCCGTTGGTGGCGCCATCGCCACCGGAGGAGCCGCCGGAGCCGACCCACTTGTCGAGGGCCTCCCAGCCGGTGCCACCGGCCGGTGCCGAGCCCCGTGCCGCTCCGGCCGAGCTCTCGGACGCCGCCGGACCGCCCGCGGCGGCCGCCGACCGGCCCCCCCCGGAGCCGACCCACTTCTCCAGGGCCTCCCAGCCGGTCTTGCCGGAGGGGCCGGACGAGGCCGCGCCCGAGGA
>DATMJR010000419.1:0-2336 GCA_035553775.1 Miltoncostaeaceae bacterium
ACATTGACGAGGTGATGGCACTGCTCGGCACGACACGACTTGGCTTCTCCCTGGCGGGAATACCGCCGGCACGCATCGAGATACTTCTGCGCGTGTCGGGACTCGACTTCGACCTCTCGTTGAAGCGGGCGAGGGTCGAGGAGCAAGACGGCGTTTCGTTGTTCGTCCTGCACCCGCACGACCAGATCAGGAACAAGCGCGCCAGTGGTCGCGAGAAGGACCTGCTGGACGTGAAGACCCTCGTTAGGTTACACGGGGAGCCGCCCGAGGAAGACTGAGGGGGGCGCCAAGTGGCGCCCCCCTTTGCCTCGTGCGTTCCTGGTCTAGCCGACGCGTTCCACGCGGATGAGGTTGGTGGTGCCGTGCATGCCGAAGGGCACGCCGGCCGTCATGACTATGCGGTCGCCGGTGTCGGCGAGGCCCGCCTCGCGGATGCTCTGGCTGGCGATGCGCACCATGTCGTCGGTGGTGCGGGGGTCCTCCGCGAGCCTCGGCACGACGCCCCAGGCGAGGGTGAGCTGGTCGCGCACCCGCTCGTTCGGGGTGAAGGCCGCGACGACCGCCTGCGGGCGGTTGCGGCTGACGCGCCAGACGGTGCTGCCGGTGGCGGTGAAGCACACGATGGTGGCGCCCTCCAGCGTCTGGCTGATCTCGCAGGCGGCGAGGGCAACGGCGTCCTGCGTGGTCTGCAGGGGCGGCAGGCTGGCGAGCAGCAGCTTCTGGTACTCGGGGCTCGCCTCGGTGTTGCGGGCGATGCGGTCCATCATCCGCACGGCCTCCACCGGGTACTTGCCCGCCGCGCTCTCCGCGGAGAGCATCACGGCGTCGGTGCCGTCGAAGATGGCGTTCGCGACGTCGCTGGCCTCCGCGCGGGTGGGGCGCGGGTTGGTGATCATGCTCTCCAGCATCTGCGTGGCGGTGATGACGGGCTTCCCGGCCTCCTGGCAGGCGCCGATCAGGCGCTTCTGGATGACGGGCACCCGCTCGCTCGGGAGCTCCACGCCGAGGTCGCCGCGCGCGACCATGATGCCGTCGGCTTCCGCGAGCAGCTCGTGGAAGCGCTCGACGGCGGTGGGCTTCTCGATCTTCGCCATGAGCTTGGCGCGTGAGCCGTAGCGCGTCAGGTAATGCCGCGCGAGGAGCAGGTCGTCGCGGGACCGCACGAAGCTGACGGCGAGCCAGTCGACGCCGAGCTCCGTGCCGAACTGCAGGTCCTCGATGTCCTTGTCGGAGAGGGCGGGCACGCTGAGGTCGGCGCCGGGGATGTTGATGCCCTTGTTGTTGCTCAGCTCGCCGCCGACCGTGACGGTGGTATGGATCTCGGGGCCGCGCACGGCGTCCACGCGCAGGGCGAGGTTGCCGTCGGCGAGCAAGAGCTCCAGGCCGGGCCGCACGTCCTCGGGGAGGCTCTTCAGGGTGGTGCTGACGCGGTTCTCGTCGCCGGGCACGTCCTCGGCCGTGATGATGAACTTGTGGCCGGGGATGAGCTGGATGGGGCCGTTAGCGAACCTTCCAGTGCGGATCTTCGGGCCCTGGAGGTCCTGGAGGATCCCGACGGCGACGCCCTTGCGGCGCGAGATCTCGCGGATGGCGGTGACGGTCGCCTGGTGGTCGTCGCGGCTGCCGTGCGAGAAGTTGAGGCGCGCCACGTTCATGCCGGCGTCGATCAAGGCCTCCAGCACGCTCGGGTCGCGCGAGGCAGGCCCGATCGTGGCGACGATCTTGGTGCGCCGGACTGGCTGCATCAGCGGAATGCCTTGCGGCCGCGGTACACGGCGCTCGGCCCGAGCGCTTCCTCGAGGCGCAGCAGCTGGTTGTACTTGGCGAGGCGGTCGGAGCGGCTGGCCGAGCCGGTCTTGATCTGCCCGACGTTGGTGGCCACCGCGAGGTCGGCGATGGTGTTGTCCTCGGTCTCGCCGGAACGGTGGCTCATGATGGCCGTGTAACCGTTGCTGCGGGCGAGCTCGATGGCGTCGAGGGTCTCGGTGAGGCTGCCGATCTGGTTCACCTTGACGAGGATGCTGTTGCCGACGCCGCGCTCGATGCCCATGGCGAGGCGCTTGGGGTTCGTGACGAAGAGGTCGTCACCGACGAGCTGGATCTTGCTGCCGAGCTGGTCGGTGATGAGCTTCCAGCCGTCCCAGTCGTCCTCGGCGAGGCCGTCCTCGATGCTGACGATCGGGTAGTTGTTCACCCAGTCCGCCCAGTAAGCGACCATCTCCTCGCTGCTGAGGGTCGAGCCATCCGACTCGAGGACGTACTTGCCGTCCTTGTAAAGCTCGGTGCTCGCGGGGTCGAGGGCGATGAACATCTGCTCGCCCGCCGTGAAGCCGGCC
>DATMJR010000420.1:0-4640 GCA_035553775.1 Miltoncostaeaceae bacterium
GAGCTCGTACACCACGGCCCCGGGCAGCGGGCGGCCGGTCCAGGCGGTGTCGGTCCAGCCGAACCGGTCGTGCTCGTAGACGGCGCTCGGACCGTTGACGCCCTCGGGCTGCCACCGCGAGCGCGGGCCGGGTGGCATGCGTGGTCACGCGGCTGCCCGCCACGCTCGCCCGCGACGGCGGCTGGGGATCGGCGACGATCGGGCTTCCCCCCGGCCGCTGGCGCGACCTGCTCACCGGCGGGGACGCCGTGGAGGGACTGGTGCCGGTGTCGGAGCTGCTCGACCGGCTGCCGGTGGCGCTGCTGGTGCGGGAGGACGCGTGAGCGGCCGCTCGCGGCACCACCGCCCGCGGCGGGGGATCGGCGTCTGGGCGCCCCAGCGGGAGCGCGTGGAGGTGGAGGCCGGCGGCGGCGTTCACGCCATGCGGCGCGACGAGGACGGCTGGTGGTGGTCGGAGCACCTGCCCCTCGATCACGGCGACCGCTACGCCTTCCGGGTCGAGGGATCGGAGCCCCTGCCCGACCCGCGCTCGCGGTGGCAGCCCGAGGGCGTCAACGGTCCGAGCGCCGTCTACGAGCACGACCGGTTCGGCTGGACCGACACCGCCTGGACCGGCCGCCCGCTGCCCGGGGCCGTGGTGTACGAGCTCCACGTCGGCACGTACACCGCAGCGGGGACCCTCGACGCCGCCGCCGCGCGCCTGGACCACCTGGTGGAGCTCGGCGTCACGCACGTCGAGCTGCTGCCGATGGCGGCGTTCGACGGCACCCACGGCTGGGGCTACGACGGGGTGCACCTGGGCGCCGTGCACGCGCCGTACGGGGGCCCCGACGCCCTCAAGCGCTTCGTCGACCGCGCCCACGCCCTCGGCCTCGCGGTGATCCTGGACGTCGTCTACAACCACCTCGGCCCGAGCGGCAACCACCTCGCCCGCTTCGCGCCGTACTTCACCGACGCCCACCAGACCCCCTGGGGCCCGGCGGTGAACCTGGACGCGCCGGGATCCGACGAGGTGCGCCGCTGGATCGTCGACAACGCCGTGCAGTGGCTGCGCGACTTCCACATCGACGGCCTGCGCCTGGACGCGGTGCACGCCCTGGTCGACGAGCGGGCGCGGCACCTGCTGGAGGAGCTGTCGGACGAGGTGGACGCGCTGTCCGCGGCGCTCAACCGGCCGCTGACCCTGATCGCGGAGTCCGACCTCAACGACCCGCGCATGGTCACGCCGCGCGAGGCGGGCGGCTTCGGGATCCACGCGCAGTGGAGCGACGACTTCCACCACGCCCTGCACACGCTGCTGACGGGCGAGCGGCAGGGCTACTACGGCGACTTCGGCACGATCGGGACCCTGGCGCAGACCCTGACCCGGGTGTTCCTGCACGAGGGCTCGTGGTCGTCGTTCCGCGGGCGCCACCACGGACGGCCGGTGGACCGGGAGCGGACGGCCGGCTGGCGGTTCCTGGGGTACCTGCAGGACCACGACCAGGTGGGCAACCGGGCCGTCGGGGACCGCATCTCGGCGTCGCTGTCGCAGGGACGGGTGCGGATCGGCGCCGCCCTGGTGCTGACCGCGCCGTTCACCCCCATGCTCTTCATGGGCGAGGAGTGGGCGGCCTCGACGCCCTGGCAGTTCTTCTCGTCGTTCCCCGACCCGGACCTCGGCCGCGCGGTCTCCGAGGGGCGCCGCGGCGAGTTCTCCCGGCACGGATGGGACGCCGAGGAGGTCCCCGACCCCCAGGACCCGGCCACCCGGGACGCGTCGGTGCTGCGCTGGGAGGAGCGCGAGGCCCCCGGGCATGCCGCCGTGCTGGCCTGGTACCGCGACCTCATCGCGCTGCGCCGCGCGCGTCCCGAGCTCACCGATCCGCGCCTGGCCGCGGTCCGTTGCGACCTCGACGAGGACGCGGGGTGGCTGGTGGTGCACCGCGGGGGCCTGCGGGTCGTCGTCAACCTGGCCGATGCGGGGCGCAGCGTGCCGCTCGACGCGCCCGTCCGCGAGGTGCTGCTGGCCTCGGCCGAGGGGATCCCGCCGGGGGGGACCGACCTGGCGATGCCGCCCGAGAGCGTGGTGATCGTGGAGGTCGCGGCCGGCTGAGGCCGTGCCCCACGGCCGCGACGCGGCGCGCCCGGCGCACCCCGTCCTTGCCCCGCGCCGGGCCCGCGTGTCACGGTCCCGGCATGTCCGGCCCCTGGGACTGCATCGTGGTCGGCGGTGGCGCGGCCGGGCTGAGCGCGGCCCTCACCCTCGGCCGGGCACGACGGCGGACGCTTCTCGTGGACGCCGGCCGCCCCAGCAACGCCGTCGCCCATGCCGTGGGCGGCCTGCTCGGGAATGACCGCCGCCCGCCCGCCGAGCTCTACGCCGCCGCCCGCACCGAGCTCGCGGCGTACCCCTCCGTGGAGTACCGGCCCGGCGAGGTCGCGGTCGCCCGCGCCGATGGCGGCGGGTTCACGGCCGTCCTCGCCGACGGTGCCGAGGAGCGGTCCCGGCGCCTCCTCCTGGCGGCCGGCATGGAGTACCGGTACCCGCCGATCCCGGGCGCCGCCGAGCGTTGGGGGGCGTCGGTGTTCCACTGCCCCTTCTGCCACGGCTGGGAGCTGCGGGAGCGGCACCTGGCGGTGCTGGTGACCGGTCCCGCCGAGCTGCCGCGCGTCCTGATGCTGCGCTCCTGGAGCGATGAGGTCGTCGTGCTCACGGGCGGTGCCGACGTGCTGGACCGCGGCGACCGCGAGAGCCTGCATGCGGCCGGGATCCCCGTGGACGACCGGCCGATCGCCCGGGTCGAGGGACCGGGCCGGGCGATGACCGCCCTCGTGTTCGACGACGGCGCGGAGCGCGCGTGCGCGGGGCTGCTGGTACCGGTGGAGCTGCACCAGCGCACGGGGCTCGTGCGCGGGCTGGGAGCCCGCCTCGTCGCCGGGCCGCTCAGCGCGGAGTACGTGGAGATCGGCCCCCAGGGGGAGACGTCCCTGCCCGGGCTGTTCGCGGCCGGCGACCTGCTGCCCCAGGCCCCCTCGGTGGCCGGGGCGATCGCGTCCGGCCTCACCGCGGCCGCCGGCGTGGTGCACTCGCTGTACGGCTGATGTGACGTCGGCGGCGGCCGCGGTGCTGGAGTGCGGGCGGCCCCTCGGAATACGCTCATCCGGGGACCCGACGATCAGGAGACGGCCGTGCCCGAGCCCGGCGAGACCAGCCCGACCGTGCCGGAGCGCGACGGATACCCGGCGGGCGTGCCCTGCTGGGTCGACACCTCGCAGCCCGACCCGGCCGCGGCCGCGCGCTTCTACGGCGACCTGTTCGGCTGGGAGTGCGAGGACCGCATGCCGCCGGACGTGCCGGGCAGCTACTACATGGCCCGCCTGCGCGGCCGCGACGTGGCGGGCATCGGATCGGCCATGCCCGGGGGGTCGCCGACCCCCGTGTGGATGACCTACATCGCCGTCGACAGCGCCGACGCCACCGCCGAGAGGGTCCGGGAGGCCGGCGGCCAGGTGCTGCTGGAGCCCTTCGACGTGTTCGACGCGGGGCGCATGGCGATGTTCGCCGACGCCGAGGGTGCCGTCTTCGCGGTGTGGCAGGCCGGGCTCCACCCCGGCGCCGGCCTGGTCAACGAGCCCGGCACGGTCGTGTTCAACGGGCTCAACTGCCGCGACCCGGAGACGGCGCGCGCCTTCTACGGGCGGGTGTTCGGCTGGGAGGTCGACCTCGCGGGCGACGGGTTCACCATGTGGCGCCTGCCCGGGTACGGCGAGCACCCGGAGGCACGGGATCCCGGCCTCCGTGCGCGGCTGGAGTCGGCGGGCGCGCCCCCCGGCTTCGCCGATGTCGTCGCCAGCCTCGCCTCCATGGGCGACCGCCACCCCGAGGGCACCCCGCCGCACTGGGACGTCACCTTCTCCTCGGCCGACGCGGACGCCACCGCGGCGCGGGCCGAGGAGCTGGGCGGGGCGGTGGTGGTGCCACCGTTCGACGCCCCCTGGGTGCGCATGACCGTGCTCCGCGACCCGCAGGGCGCCCACTTCATCGCGAGCACCTACCGGCCGGACAACGCCCCCGGGTAGGGCTCCCCCTCCCGGCCGCTGCCCGCCGCCGGGAGCCCGGGGGGCCGAGCAGGCGGCCCGGCGGCAGGGAGCGGCAGCGCACCGCAGGCCCCTGCGCCCGCTCCGACGGCGGCCGCGCCGGCCCCCGTGGGACCGGCGCGACGTCGCTCCCGTCAGCGCCGCCGGTTCACGCCACCGCCCGGCCGCTGCCGCCTACGCGGTGACGTGGTTCTGGACGTCGAAGGTCCGCTCCTCCGGCGGGCCGGTGACGCCGCCCTCGATGCCGCTCGCCATGCGCGGCAGCAGCGTCTGGTGCAGGAAGCGGTTCCAGCTCTCCTCGGAGTCGTGAATCGCCACCACGACCCAGCCGCCCTCGGTGGGGCCCGCCGCGTGGAAGATCTGCCCCTCCGGTAGGCCCGCGCCGGGGTGCACGGCCCGAAGCGTCGCGTCGTACTGCTCCTTCGTGGCGCCTTCGAAGAAATGGACGATTCCGTGAGGCATGAGTCCTCCGCCTTTGGGAGCCGCGCCCGGCAGGCGCGCGCTCGGCGCTCCGACACTACGGGTGCGCGGCGAGGCCGGTCAACGCGCGCTCCTGTCTC
>DATMJR010000421.1:0-2090 GCA_035553775.1 Miltoncostaeaceae bacterium
GTGCCACCCGACAGGTGCGCCACCAGCCCGGCCAGCTCCGCCTCGCTGGGCAGGTCCTCCCGCGGATCCTCGTCGTCCTCGTCGTCCTGGAGCACGATGCCGTCCAGCGCCAGCAGGCGGTCGGCCGCATCGGTCGCCCCCTCCGGGTCGACCGCCGCCGCCTTGCCGAACCACGCGCGCGCCTGCTCCTCCCGGCCCGCGGCCAGCAGCGCGTCGGCGTAGGCGTACCAGAGGCGCGCCGCCCACGGTCGCCGCTCGCTCGTACGCCGGGCGGGGTCCTGCAGCGTCAGCACCGCCGCATCGGCCTGGCCGAGGTCGCGCCGCGCGCCGGCGAGCACGATCACGAGCTCCACCCGCTGGTCCTGGCTGAGCTCGGACAGCTGCGGGTCGTCGGCGTACGCCAGGGCCCGCTCCGGGCGCCCGAGCGCCCGCTCGCAGTCCGCGAACACGCCCAGGTGCTCGGGGCGTCCAGTGATGCGGCGCGCCGCGCGCAGCTCGGACAGCGCCTCTGCCCACTCCTGCGCGGCGTAGGCCGCCAGCCCCGCCGCCTCCCGGACGACCCCTACCCGTCCGGCGAGCGCGCGGGCCGCCCGTGCGTGGGCGAGCGCCTGACCTGGATCCTCGTCCAGCAGCCGCCCCGTCATCACCAGGTGCCGCGCCACCAGGTCGGCCGTCTCCTTCGACAGCGTCCGCAGCTCCCGACGCGCCTCGGCGTCGAGCATCCGCGGGTCGACGTCGTCCGGCAGCGCGACCCGCGTCGCCCGGCGACGCTCCTCGCGGCGCGGGTCGTACGTCCGCTGCGCGATCTCCTCCCGGCTCGCGCCCCGCTGCGCGCCTGGCGCCGCCGCCCCACGGCCGCCGGAGCTGCCCGCCGGTCGGGCATCACCGCCACCGCCCGGCCGCCCGTCGGGGCGACGCGCACCGGCGGCGGAGGGCCCACGACGGCTCGAGCTGAGGTCTTGCGGGGCGGTGGAGCCACCCGTGCGCGCCGCCGGACCTGCATCTCGCCCGCGCGGGCCGTCAGGACGAACCTCGTCCCGCCGCTCCGAGCCGCCTGCGGGCGCCGCCCGACCCGGCCGCCGGACATCCGGCGCCGGCCGTACCCCGCGGGTGCCGTCGCGTCCGGGCCTTCCGTCGCGACCGTCACCCGCTGCACCCGGCGCTGCACCGCGGGCACCGGCGGACCCAGACCGCCCGGTCGCTCGAGGGGCGCCACCCGCTCCCGGTGCCGCGCCAGCCCCCGGGGGCCGACCCGGCGAGTCGCGGCGCGGCAGCTCGCCGCCGGCTCGCGGGCTCATCCCGTCCTCGCGGCGGAACCGCCGGTCCGCATCGGCCGCACGTCCACCGGCGTCCCGACGACCCGCGTCGGGCCCACCGGCCCGTCGGCCTCCTGCCACCGGGCGGCCGGGTGCTGCCGCTGACCGCCGGCCTGCGCCCCCCGCTCCCGCAGGACGCCCGGAACGGCCCTGACCTGCGCCCCGGTCGCCGCGCGCCGCAGGCCCGTCGTCCTTCGGTCGATCCACGGCGTCCTCCTCGAACCCGGCAAAAGGTGCTGAAAATGCGACGAGGGCCAACCACAAAGTGGTTGACCCTCGTCAAAGTATGTCCGGCGACGTCCTACTCTCCCACACAGTCCCCCGTGCAGTACCATCGGCGCTGAAAGGCTTAGCTTCCGGGTTCGGAATGGAGCCGGGCGTTTCCCTTTCGCCATGGTCGCCGTAACTCTATGGAGATGTCGGTGGTGCTCCGCCGCCGGCCGTGGTCGTGGCTGGCGGTGGTTCGGGCTCCCGACCGTATCTCGGGAACCGCACAGTGGACGCGTAGCATTTTGTGGTCAAGCCCTCGGCCTATTAGTACCGGTCAGCTGCACTGGTTGCCCAGCTTCCACTTCCGGCCTATCAACCCGATGGTCTCGTCGGGGGCCTTACCAGGTTGACCCTGTGGGAGATCTCATCTTGAAGCGAGCTTCCCGCTTAGATGCTTTCAGCGGTTATCCCTGCCGAACGTAGCTAAACAGCAGTGCCGTTGGCACGACAACTGTCACACCAGAGGTTCGTCCGTCCCGGTCCTCTCGTACTAGGGACAGCTCT
>DATMJR010000422.1:0-7268 GCA_035553775.1 Miltoncostaeaceae bacterium
AGCCGAGGGCGCGTGCGGCGGAGGAGGACGGGGTCTCCGGCGCGGGCGCCGTCCACCGGAGACGGTCCCCGGCATACTGTCGCGGTGAGCGGGCCTCCGACCGAGATCCGCGGGGACGGCGGCGGGGCGTCCTCCCCGGCACCCGGGCCCGGCTCGGCGCCCCCGCCGCCCATCGGGACCGCGCCCCACCTGTCGGTGGTGGTGCCCTGCTTCCGCCAGGAGGCGGTGATCGCCGACAACCTGCGCGAGATCGTGCGGCGCGTCGAGGGCCTGGGCGTGCCCTTCGAGGTCGTGCTGGTCTCGGACGGCAGCCCGGACGAGACCGAGCGGCGGGCCTCGGCGGTGGAGGACGGCCGGGTCCGGGTCATCTCCTACGACCGCAACATGGGCAAGGGCTACGCCCTGCGGACGGGTTCCCTGGCCGCGCGCGGCGACTGGATCGCGTGGGTGGACTCCGACCTGGACCTCGACCCGTCGCTGCTCGGGGAGTTCCTGCGGATCGCCGACGCCGAGCGGCTGGACGTGGTGGTGGGCAGCAAGCGCCACCCGGACTCCCGCGTGGACTACCCCGCCAAGCGGCGCGCGTACTCGTGGCTGTACCAGCGCCTGGTGAAGGTGCTGTTCCAACTCGACGTGCGCGACACGCAGGTCGGCATGAAGCTCTTCCGTCGCCGCGTGCTGCATGAGGTGCTGCCGGTGGTGGTGGTGAAGCGCTACGCGTTCGACCTCGAGATCCTCGCCGTCGCGCGCTCCTTCGGTGCGTCCCGGATCGCCGAGGCCCCCGTGCGCCTGGACTACCGCTTCAGCGGCACCGGCATGAACTGGCGCGCCATCGCGCAGGCCCTGTGGGACACGGCCGCGGTCTTCTACCGCCTCCGCCTGCTGGGCTACTACGACCGGCGCCGGGTCCTCGCCCACCGGATCGCGTTCCACCGGCCGGCCCGCCTGCCGACGGTGACCGTGCTGATCACGTCCAGCGCACCGGGGGACGGCGCACCGGCCCACCTGGACGCCATCCTGGAGCGGCTGCCGCACGACGTGCCCGTGGTGGTCGTCGTGCCTCCGGAGCGCGCCCCGGCGCTGCGCCGGGAGGGGCGCGTGACGCTCGTGGAGGCCGCAGGGGACGACGAGCGGGCCGCCGTCGCCGCGGCCGCGCTCGGCGCGGGATCGGATCTCATCGCCTTCGTGGACCTCGACTCGCATCCCACCCGCCATTGGCTCGAGGCCGCCCTGCCCCTGTTCGGCGATCCCATGGTGGCGGCGGTCGCGGGCCCGACGGTTCCCTCGCTGACGGGCGATCTCACCGGGGACGCCGCGGGTCTGCTGATGGAGTCGCGGGTCGGCATGGGCGGCGCCCGTGCCCGCCACCGCGTGGGCGTGGTGCGCGAGGTGGGCGACTTCCCCCTGCGCAACCTGTTCGTGCGTGCGGCCCTGGTGCGGCGCCTGCTGGAGGACGGGGTGCCGCTCGACGACCGGTTCGTCACGACCCTGCGCCGGCGGGAGGGGCTCTCGGTCATCTCGAGCCCCGACGTCGTCGTGACCACCGCGCCGCCGCCGCTGTGGCGCCCGCACCTGCGCCGGCTCTTCCGGGCGGCCCGCGCCCGCGGGGAGGCCAGTGGCGAGGGCGCAGTCCGGCTGCGGCACCTGGTGCCGGCCGCGTGGACGCTCGCCCTCGCGCTGGGGCCGGTCGCCCTGCGCCGGCGGGGACGGGCCCGGCACCTCTGGGCGGTGGTCGCGCTGGCCTACGTGGCCCTGCTGTCGTGGTTCGCGGCGCTGCTCGCGCTGCTCCACCGGCGGCCGCGGCTCGCCCTGGTCACGGCCCTCGGGGCAGCGGCCTCGCACGTCGCCTTCGGCGCCGGGCTCCTCACCGGCCGGGCGTGCCGCGCGGCCGGCCGCCTGCGCGGGCGGCGCACGCCCCTCTAGCGACCGCGGGCCGAGAGCCGGGCCAGGTCGGCGTCCACCATCATGTCGACGAGGGCCGCGAAGTCGACCTCGGGGACCCAGCCCAGCCGGCCCTGGGCCTTGGAGGCGTCGCCCACCAGCAGGTCGACCTCGGCGGGGCGCACGAACGCCGGGTCGAGCACCACGTGGTCGTCGGCGTCGAGCCCCGCGCGGGCGAACGCGAGCTCCACCAGGCGGGCGACGCTGTGGGTCTCGCCCGTGGCGACGACGTAGTCGTCGGGCTCGTCCTGCTGGAGCATCAGGTGCATGGCCCGCACGTAGTCGCCGGCGAAGCCCCAGTCGCGCTGCGCGTCGAGGTTGCCCAGGCGCAGCTCCGTCGCGAGCCCCAGCTTGATGCGCGCGACGCCGTCGGTGACCTTGCGGGTGACGAACTCGAGGCCCCGCCGCGGCGACTCGTGGTTGAACAGGATCCCCGACGAGCAGTGCATGCCGTAGCTCTCGCGGTAGTTGACCGTGATGTAGTGGCCGTAGCACTTGGCGACGCCGTACGGGCTGCGCGGGTGGAACGGCGTCATCTCGTTCTGGGGCGTCTCCCGCACCTTGCCGTACATCTCGCTGGAGGACGCCTGGTAGAAGCGGATCGCGGGGTTCACCTGGCGGATCGCCTCCAGCAGCCGGGTGACGCCCACCGCCGTGAACTCGGCGGTGAGGACCGGCTGGCTCCACGATGTGGGCACGAAGCTCTGTGCGCCGAGGTTGTAGACCTCGTCGGGCTCCACCTGCAGCAGGGCGGCGGTGAGGGACGGCTGGTCGAGCAGGTCGCCCTGGACGAAGCGCAGCCGCTCGCGGAGGTGCTCGATGCGCTCGTAGGACTCGGTCGACGCCCGGCGCACCACGCCCCACACCTCGTAGCCCTGCGCGAGCAGGTGCTCGGCGAGGTACGACCCGTCCTGTCCGGTGATGCCGGTGATGAGCGCCGTCGGCACGTCTACTGGTCCTCCCCGTGGGCGATGCGCGCCCGCCACCACTCGAGGCTGTCGGCGAGCGTCGTGCTCAGGGGGATGGCGGGCGTCCAGCCCAGCTCGTCGCGCAGGCGACGCGGCTCACCGTATAGGTCCGGCTGCTCGCCGCTGCGCACCAGGCCCGGGTCGCTGACCACCCGCGCGTCGAGGCGGGCCTGGGCGGCGAGCTGCTCGACGAGGTCGCGGACCGCCACCGAACGCCCGGTGCACGCCAGGTAGGGGTGCTCGGGGCGGCCGGCGGCGAGCAGCAGTCCGTATGCGCGCACCATGTCGCGCACGTCCGTGAAGTCCCGCCGCGTGTCGACGTTGCCGACGCGGATCTCGACCTCCGTGCGCCCCTCGGCCTCGGCCCGGGCGAGCTGGCGGGCGACGTTCGGGATCACGAACCGGGCGTCCTGCCCCGGGCCGACGTGGTTGAAGGCGCGCACCCGCACCACGGGGAGCCCGTAGGCGTGCGCGTACTGCGACGCGGCGAGGTCCGCCGCCGCCTTGGAGGCCCCGTACGGCGAGACGGGGTCCAGGGGCGTCCCCTCGCGCACGGGGAGCGCCGCGAGCGGCACGCGGCCGTGGATCTCCCCCGAGGTGACCACCAGGCACCGCGGCGGGGCCGGCTGCGCGCGGAGGGCCTCCAGCACGTTGAGCGTCCCGGTGAGGTTCACCTCCCAGGTGCCGCGGGGGTCGGCGAACGACCGCCCCACGGACGATGCGCCCGCGAGGTGGACGACGGCATCCGGGCGGGCCGAGGCGAACGCGGCCGTGACCCCCGCCGGGTCGCGGATGTCGGCGCGGTGGGCGGGGACGCCCGGGGGCAGCGCCTCGCCCGCGTCGGCACGCGCCAGCCCGTGCACCTCGTGTCCGAGGGACTGCAGATGGGCCGTCAGGTGATGCCCGACGAAGCCCGTCACACCGGTGACCAGGACGCGCACGGCGGGCCACGCTACAGGGCGTCCGTACCGAGCGACGGGGCGGCGCGGCGGCGGCGTGAAGGGTGCGGTTGCGACGCCACGTAATGAATATGTGACCCGATGACGTGACAGGGCGTCCGGGCGCCGTAGGATCGGACGCGCACATGCGACCCCTTCGTCACCTGCCGGCCCTGCTGGCGATCCTGCTCGCCGCACTGGCCGTGGGGGTCGCGCCCGCGTCGGCCTCCCCCGAGGCCGTGCTCGCCGACTACTACGCCGACGGCGTCGTCGACGGGGAGTACGCGGTCCAGGACCTCAGCCGCGCGCTGACGCTGGCGCGCGCGCAGGAGGAGGCGCAGTACGCCGACGCCGCCACGGCGATCGAGGCGGCGCGCTCGATGGCGATCGCCGGCATCCGCCCGCCGGGGGGACCCGGTCCGGGTGCCGACGGCGGCGCCCCCGCGAAGCCGGCGCCGCGCAGCCGAGCGGGGGGCGGCGACGGCGACGGAGGGGCGCGCAGCCTCGAGGTGCCGCGGCCGGAGCCCGCGTCCGTCCCATCGGCGCTCCCGGTGCCGCCGGTCTCGCAGCCGGGGGCGGGGGTGCCCTGGCCGTTCGTGGTGCTCTCGACGCTGGCTCTGCTGCTCGCGCTGGGCGGCGCGTCGGCCAGCGCGTACCGCCGCCTGCGGGCCGCCGGGCGCCCCTGACGGCCGCGCCGCGCGGCGCGGGTGCGGCGGCGCGGCAGGCCGCGACGGGGCCGCGGGGCGTGTCGTAGGATGCGGCGCCGCACACCGACCCCTCACGGCGAGGTCCCCATGTCCGAGTCCAGTTCCAGCCTCACCCTGCGCACGACGGTGCCGGCGACGGTCGGGACCTTCGGCCGGGTAACGGCGGCGATCTCGGACGCCGGCGGCCGGCTGGGCGGGGTGGACATCGTGCGGTCCACCAAGACCGACGTCACCCGCGACTACACGGTGTACGTGCCGAGCGACGAGGTCGGCGCGGCCGTCGTCGCGGCGGTCGAGGCCGTCGAGGGCGTGCGCGTCGAGGAGGTGCGCAACCGGGTCCTGACGCTGCACGAGGGCGGGGTGGTGGGCATGCGCAACCGCATGCCGCTCACCAGCCGCGACGACCTGTCGATGGCCTACACGCCGGGCGTCGCCCGGGTGTGCATGGCCATCCACCACGACTTCGAGCAGGCCTGGGAGTACACGATCAAGGCCAACTCGGTGATGGTGGTGAGCGACGGGTCGTCGGTGGTGGGCCTCGGCGACCTCGGCGCCGACGCATCGCTGCCCGCCTGCGAGGCGAAGTGCCTGTTCCTGCGCGAGCTCGCGGGGATCGACGCCTTCCCGCTGCCCGTGGACGCCCGCGATCCGGAGGCGATCATCGAGGCCGTCGCCCTGTGCTCGTCGGTGTTCGCCGGCATCCACCTCAGCGACATCTCCGCGCCCCGGTGCTTCCAGATCCAGACCGGCCTGGCCGCGCGCCTCGACATCCCGGTGTTCCACGACGACCAGCAGGGCACGGCGGTGGCGGTCCTCGCCGCGCTGCGCAACGGACTGGCCGTGACCGGCGTGGCGCCCGGCCAGGCCCGGGTGGTGGTGGCCGGCGAGGGCCCCGGCGGCATCGCGACGGCGGCGCTGCTGCGCGCCGCCGGCGTGGGCGAGGTGGTGGCGGACGCGACGCTGCCCGACACCCGCGGGGCCCACGCGCTGGTCACCTTCGACGGCGTCCGCGTCGGCCCCGCGGACGTGCCCGCGGGCGCCATCGTCTTCGCGCTCGGCGCGCCGCAGCCGGAGATCGCCGCCGTGGCCCGGGTGTACGGGGACGCGCTGCCGGGCTCGGCGAACCAGATCAACTCGGCGATCGCCTTCCCCGGCATCTGGCGGGGCGCGCTGGCCTGCCGGGCGTCGGAGATCACCGACGCCATGCTGCTCGCCGCCGCGGGCGCCATCGCCGACGCCGCGCGCGACGAGGAGGGCACCGTCGGCGCCGACCTCGTGGTGCCCTCGCCCCTGTCGCGCGACCTCGTGGAGAGCGTCGCCGAGGCGGTGCGGGCGGCGGCCGTGGACGGCGGGGTCGCCCGCGTGGGCGCCGGCACCCACTGACCCCTCGGGGGCGGGCGGCCCGGCCGCCTACCCCCGCAGCCGCCGGCCGAGCAGCACCAGCGGCACCGGGAAGAGCGCCGCCGCGAGCACGGCGAGGACGCCCACGTGGAGCAGGGTGCCGGCGCCGGCGCCTCCTAGCACCAGGTCGCGGATGGCCGCCACCAGGTGCGACAGCGGCAGGCACCATCCGATCACCTGGGCCCACTCCGGCAGGCGGCCGAAGGGGAAGAACACGCCCCCGAACAGGAACATGGGGGTGAGGATGCCGGTGAAGAAGATGTTGTAGTGCTCGATGTTCGACACGAGCGCCGTGTAGAGCATCCCGACGATCGCGAACAGCAGCGCCCCGATGGCCATCACGGGCACGACCAGCACGGCCAGGGGCGACGCCACCAGCCCGAACGCCACCATCACCAGCAGGAACACCACGCCGTAGGCGAGCGCGCGGGTGGCGGCCCACAGGTACTCCCCCACCACCACGTCCTGCACCGACAGCGGCGTCGTGATCGCCGCCTCGTACACCCGCCGGATGTGGATGCGGACGAACGAGTTGTACGTCGTCTCGAGCACGGCCCCGAACATCACCGTGGACGCCGCCACCCCCGGGGCGATGAAGTCGACGTAGTCGACACCCTCGATCGTGGTCAGGTAGGTGCCGAGCCCGAGGCCCATCACCGCCAGGTAGGCGATCGCCTCCAGGAACCGCGGCGTGATCGTGGTCAGCAGCGTGCGCCGGCCCACGGTCGCGTTGCGGTGCCAGAACCGCAGCGCCGCCCGCGGCGAGAACGCCCACGGCCGGTCGCGGAGCGCCGTCCCGGCCGGCCCCGGCGTCACCTCCGCGGCGGCCGGGGGGCGCGCCGGTGGCTCACAGCGCCTCCATCATCGCCCGGATGTCGTCGGCCATGCCGGCGTGACCGTGCCGGGTGGCCTGGTCGATCCCCTGCAGCCAGGCGTCGGCGGCCTCGTCGGCGCGGCCCAGGGCGGCGAGGCACTCGCCGAGCCGGCTCCAGGCGTTGCCCTCGTCCTCCTGCAGCCCGAGGTAGGCGCGGTACTCGCCGACGGCCTCCTCGAGCCGCCCCGCGCGCTGCAGTTCGGTGGCGTAGGCGAAGCGCGCGCGCGCCACGCCGGGGTCCTCGGCGACGAGGCGCCCGAAGTACTCGATGCGGTCCATGGCCGGGCATCGTAGTCCGCCGCGGCCGGGCCGGGCCGTGCCCGGCGGGACCCGCCGGGGGGCCGCGCCAAGAGCGGTTCGTCACGAAGCTGCGGGTGCGCGGAGGCGTTGCTAGCGTCCATGTCGGAGCCGCCCCCCTGCGCGCTCCTCGCCCCTCCAC
>DATMJR010000423.1:0-6777 GCA_035553775.1 Miltoncostaeaceae bacterium
GGGGAGGGTGGTCCGCGGGAACACACGCCCGACACCCGACCCTGAGGAGGGCCGCTGTGCAGAGGAAGCCCCCGCCGCTGACCGAGGCCGACGAGGAGGTCCTGCGGAACCCCGACGAGGACTACCCCGCGGACGCCTCTCCGGAGCAGCTCGACCGCGCCCAGTTCCGGCAGGGCGCCGCCGTCGAGCGCGAGAAGGAGTGGGTCGACCCGCGGGAGATCGTGGGCGGCGAGGAGTAGCGCCGGGAGCCGGTGGCGGCGCCGCCCGGCGCCGCCGCCCGTCTCCCCCGCCCGGAGAGGGCGCCGCCCGCAGGGAGGGGCGGGTGTGACACGATCGTGGACCCCCGCGCACGCCGGGCCTGGTCATGGGTCCAGTGCAGGGGGTCGTCCCGTCATCGAGGATGCTGCGGATGCCCAACCAGCCCATCGAGCCCGCCGGGGCCGGGGCGACGGAGGGGGGGACGGACCCCGCCCGCCGCCGCCGGGTCGCGGATGCGATCGCCCGCTGGACGGCCGATCTCGTCGACCTGACCGCGCGCAACAGCCTGCTGTACTACCGCGACCTGGTCCGCGGGACCGTCGACCTGAGCGGGCGCGAGCGCGATGCCGAGCCCCTGCTGGCGGGCGACGGCGTGCGCCTGAGCGCCATCTTCGCGGCGTCCCCGCCGGGCGACCTCGCGGTGCGCGCCCGGGCGATCCGGGCGAAGGCGCGCGAGGCCCAGGAGGAGCGCGGCATCGACGTGCTGTTCCTGGCGTGGGGGATGGCCACGTGGGACGAGCCCGAGGCGGCACGGGCCCTGCCGCTGCAGGCGCCCGTGGTGCTGGTGCCGGTGGCGCTGCGGCCCGCGCCGGGCGCGCCCGGCGCCGACCACGTGCTGCGGGTCACGGGCGACGCGCGCGTCAACCCGACGCTGCTGCGGCGGCTCGCCCTGGACCACGGGGTGCGCATCGACGTCGAGGAGGCCGACCGGCGCCTGCGGGCGGCGGCGACGTTCCGGGAGCTCGGGACGGCCTTCGAGGTGCTGCGCACGGCGTGCCGCGGGGTGCCCGGCTTCGCGGTGGCCCCCCGGCTGGTCCTGTCGACGTTCAGCTACGCCCGCCTGCCGATGGTGCGCGACCTCGAGGCGGCCCAGGACGCTCTCGCGGCGCACGACGTCGTCGCCGCGGTCGTGGGCGACCCCGCGGCGCGGGCGACGCTGCGGGCCCGTGCCCGGGCGGTGGAGCCGCCGGTCGATCTCCCCGACCGCACCCCGCCGGACGAGGAGTTCCTCGTCCTCGACGCCGACGCCGCGCAGACCCACACCATCAACCGCGTGCGGGCCGGGCAGGACCTCATCGTCCAGGGGCCCCCGGGGACGGGCAAGAGCCAGACGATCGCCAACCTCGTGGCCACGCTCGCCGCCGAGGGGCGCACGGTGCTCTTCGTGGCCGAGAAGCGCGCCGCCATCGAGGCGGTCGTCGGCCGCCTGCGCGATCGGGGCCTGGGCGACCTGGTGCTCGATCTGCACGAGGGGGGGCCGCGCCGCGAGGAGGTCGCCGACGCCCTGTGGCGCGCGGCCGAGCCGCCGCCCGATCCCGCCGACGACGACGGCCACGTCCCGGTCGACCCGGCGCTGCTGGTGGCGGCGCGGGAGGAGCTCAACGCGCGCACGCGCGCCCAGCACGCGTCCCGCGCCCCGTGGGGCGTGACCGTCTTCGAGGCCCGCATGCGCCGCGCCGCGCTCCCGGCGGGCGCGGCCACCGACCTGCGGCTGGGCGACGACGCCCTGGACGACCTCGACGCGGACACCGTGCGACGGGCCCGCGAGGAGCTCGCCCGCTGGTTCGCCATCGGCGGGCCCCTGCTGTCGCGGGGCGCACACGGCTGGGCCGGCGCGCGCATCCTCGACGAGCACGACGTCACGCGGGGCCGCGACGCCGCCGAGACGGCGCTCGCGGCGCTGCGCACCCTGCTCCGCCACGTGGACCGGCTCGGCACCGAGACGGCGCTGCCGCCGCCGGCGACGGTGGCCGGCGCCGAGGCGCAGGCGGACCTCGCGGCCCGCGCGGCGGCGCTCGCCGAGGTCTTCGACCCGGGCGTGTACGAGGAGGACCTCGACGGGCTCATCTCCGCCCTGGCGCCGCGGCGCGGCCTGCGGCGCCTGGTGGGGGGCGGCGGTGCCACCGGCGCGCGCGAGGCCCGCCAGACCGCCGAGGGCGTGCTGTTGCCCGACCACCGCGCGATGTCGCCCGAGGACCTGCACACGCGCCTGGGGGAGGCGCGGGCCCTGGCGGGCGACTGGCGCCGCATGAGCACGGCCTTCGCCACGCCGCGGCCGAGCGGGGCGGCCGACGACGTGCGAGCGGCCGCCGCCGCCCTGCGCGCCGCCCTGGGAGGGCTCGCCGACCTGCTGCCGGGCGCCGGGCTGGAGGAGCGCGACCTGCGCGAGCTCGACGCGATGCTCGCCGAGATGCGCGCCGACACCGCCACCCTGCGGACGGTGCGCGAGGTCCGCGCGGCCGAGCGCTGGCTCGAGGAGCACCACCTGGGCGACCTGCTCGGCGAGGTCCGGGACCGCGCCCTCGACCGCGAGACCGGACTCGGGCGCCTGGAGTGGGTGTGGCTCAGCGGCATCCTCGAGCGGCTCGCCCTGGAGGACCCGCACGTCGGGGTGGTCGCCGGGCCGGACGCCCTGGTGCAGCGGTTCCAGGAGGCCGACCGGCGGCACATGGCCGAGGGCCCGGCCCGGGTGCGCGCGGCCCACGCCGGCCACATGCGCGCGGTGCTGGACGCACACCCGGACGAGGCGCTGCTGGTGCAGCGCCAGGCGCGCCTCGCGACGCGCTCCCGCCGGCACCTGTCGGTGCGGGAGCTGGTGGAGCAGGCGCCGCACGCCGTCCGGGCCCTGCGGCCCTGCTGGGCGATGAGCCCCCTCACCGTGTCGCAGGCGCTGCCCCCGTGGCCCGGCCTGTTCGACGTCGTGGTCTTCGACGAGGCCAGCCAGATCACCCCCGCCGAGGCGATGCCCGCGATCCTCCGGGGGGCGCGCGTGGTGGTGGTGGGCGACCGCAACCAGCTGCCGCCCACGACATTCTTCGCCGCCGCCGTCGGCGAGGGGGAGGTGGACGGCCTCGCCGCCGACGAGGGCACCGAGGGCTACGAGTCGATCCTGGACGCCCTCACCGGGCTGGTGCCCGAGCGCCTGCTGACCTGGCACTACCGCAGCCGCGACGAGCGCCTGATCGCCTTCAGCAACCGCGAGATCTACGAGGGCGCGCTCACCACCTTCCCCGGGGTCGGGCGCGCCGACGCCGTGCGGCACGAGCTGGTCGCCCCCGGCCCCGCCGAGCGGCGCGGCGGCGACGACAGCTCCGAGGCCGAGGTGCGGCGGGTCTGCGAGCTGGTGCGGGCCCACGCGCGGGTGCGGCCCGGCGAATCGCTGGCGGTCATCGCGATGGGCGCGCGGCACGCCGACCGCGTGGACGACGCCGTGCGGGCACTGGCCGCCGACGACGACGCGGTGGGCGAGCTGCTCGCCGAGGACCGTCCGGAGCCCTTCTTCGTCAAGAACCTGGAGCGCGTCCAGGGCGACGAGCGCGACGCGGTCATCCTCACCATCGGCTACGGCCGCGACGCACGCACCGGCCGCCTGTCGTACCGCTTCGGCCCGCTGCTGCAGGAGGGCGGCGACCGCCGCCTCAACGTCGCCGTCACGCGCGCCCGGCGCCGGCTCACGGTGGTGTCGTCGTTCGCGCACGAGGAGATGGACCCCGAGCGCTGCGGCGCCCCGGGCCTGGCGCTGCTGCGCGCCTACCTGGCCTACGCGGCGGCCGGCGGCGAGGGGGAGATGCCGGCGCCCGACATCGCACGGGCCCACGCGCCGCTGGCCCGTCACCTGGAGGAGGCCCTGACCCGCGCGGGCGTCCCCGTGATCCGCGATCTGGGCGCCTCCGGCCACCGCATCGACCTGGCCCTGGCGCACCCGGAGGACCCCACCCGCCAGGTGCTCGCCGTCGAGTGCGACGGCCCGGCGTACCACCTCTCGCCGATCGCCCGGGAGCGCGACCGCCTGCGGCAGGAGCAGCTGGAGGCGCGCGGCTGGCACTTCCACCGCGTCTGGTCGAGCGAGTGGGCGGCGGACCCGCGCGGGGTCGTCGACCGGGTCCTTCTCGCCTGGAACCGCGCCGTGGAGTCCCACGACCGGGCCGAGGCCGAGAGCCTGCGTTAGCGCGCGGGTGCGGGCCCCGTCGGCGGAGGCCGGCGGCGGGCGGGCCGGGGCACCCCGTCCGCGGCCGTCGATGGAGCGGCCGCGGCACCCCCATCCGCGGGCGCCAGGGGAGCGGCCGCGGCACCCCCGTCCGCGGGCGCCAGGGGAGCGGCCGCGGCACCCGTCCGCGGGCGTCAGGGAGCGGCCGCGGCACCCCCGTCCGCGGGCGTCAGGGAGCGGCCGCGGCACCCCCGTCCGCGGCCGCGGCGACCAGGTTCGCCACCAGCGGCGACGGGTCGTCCCGCCGCCACACCAGGGCCAGCGCGCGGTGCACGGGCCCGCCCCGCAGCGGCCGGTACGCGACGCCGGCGAGCCGCAGCCGGTCCATGGGCGCGGGCACCAGCGCCACGCCGATGCCCGCCGCCACCAGGCTCGCGATGGTCGGCATCGAGCGGGCCACCTGCACCACGCGCGGGCTGAACCCGGCGGCGCGGCAGGCCGCGAGGACGTCGTCGTAGAACGGCGGGTTGTTCTCCCGCGCGAACAGCACGAACGGCTCCCCCGCCAGCGCCGCCAGCGGCACCTCGGCCCGCGCCGCCAGCGGGTGGAAGTCGGGCAGGGCGGCGAGCAGCGGCTCGTCGGCGAGCGGCAGCGCCTGCAGTTCGCGGCCCCCCGCCGGGGCGCGCACGATGCCCGCGTCCAGCGTGCCCGCCGCCAGCGCCTCCACCTGCTCGCCGGTCGGCATCTCGACGGGATCGAGGACCACCCGGGGGTGCCGGGCACGGAAGGTCCGCACCAGCTCGGGCAGCGCGGCGAACGCGGCGGACCCGACGAACCCGACGCGCAGCGTCCCCGCCTCGCCGCCGGCGGCCTGCCGCGCCACCTCCTGGAAGCGGTCGGCGGCCGCGAGCACGACGCGCGCCTCGCCCAGCAGGGTCCGGCCCGCCTCGGTGAGCGCCAGGCGCCGTCGCGACCGGTCGAACAGCGCGACGCCGAGACGGACCTCGAGTCGCTGCATCTGCTGCGACAGGGGCGGCTGCGCGATGCCCACCCGCCGCGCCGCCCGCCCGACGTGGCCCTCCTCGGCCACCGCGACGAAGTACCGCAGCTGCCGCAGCTCGACCGGGTTTTCCATACCACCGTGATATCAGAAGCGGCACCAACTCGTATTGGACCATCTGAACCACCGGGCGTACCGTCGGGACGTGCCCCTCGCCCGCCTCGGACCGCCGCTCCCCATGCTCGGGTTCCTCGCCGCCGCCGCGGCGATGTTCGCGGCGATGTACTCGACGCAGGCGATCCTCCCCGAGATCGGGGCGGCCTTCGACGTCAGCCCCGCGCAGGCGGGGCTGAGCGTGTCGGCGCTCGTGCTGGCGATCATCCCCGGAGCGTGGGTGTGGGGACCCCTGTCCGACCGCATCGGGCGCCGCCGCACGCTGGTGCTCGCCAGCGGCCTGCTCGCCCCGGTGAGCCTGGCGGTGGCCTGCGCCCCCACGTTCGAGGCGCTGGTCGCGCTGCGCGCGGCGCAGGGCCTGGTGATGCCGGGGCTGCTCACGGTGGGGGTGCCCTACGTCACTGCCGTCTTCGTCCCCCGGTTCGGCGCGCGCGTGATGGGCTGGTACATGTCCTCGCTCATCCTCGGCGGGCTGGTGGGCCGGGTGGGCGTGGCCCTCGTCGCCGCCGGGCTCGGCTGGCGGGCGGCGCTCGCGGCGATCGCCGTGCTGCCCCTGGTCGCCACGGTGGTGATGCGGCGCAGCCTGCCCGAGGCGCCGGCCCCGCCCGCCGCCGGCATGGCGGGCGGGGGATGGTGGGACCCCCGGCTGGCGGGCGCCCTGGCGGTCGGCCCGGCGCTCTTCTTCGCCTTCGTCGCCGCCTTCACGTTCGTGCGCTTCCGCCTGGAGGCCCCGCCGTTCGACCTGTCGCCGGTGGGCAGTGCCGCGGTCTTCGGCCTCTGGGTGCTGGGCGGTCTCGCACCGGTCGCGGGCCGCCTGGTGGAGCGCCGCGGCTGGCGGTGGACCGCCGGCCTGGGCCTGGGGCTGGCCCTCAGCGGCGCGGCGCTGTCGCTGCCCGACCGGCTGCCCGCCGTCATCTGCGGCCTGGCCCTGCTGGTGGCCGGCATGTTCATCGGGTCGGTGGCCGCGCAGGTCGCGCTCGGCGGCGTGCGGTCGGTGCGCCCCGGCACCGCCGGCGCCCTCTACTACTCGGTGTACTACGTGGCCGGCGGGGCGGCCGCGTTCCTCCCCGGTCTCGCCTGGCAGGCCGGCGGATGGCCGGCGGTCGTGGCCTGCGCGGCGGGCGTCCTCGGCGCCGCGACGGTGCTGCTCGCCCTGCTCGCGCTCCCGGCGCGTGCGGCCGCCCGCCGCGCGGCCGCCGCGGCGGGCGCCCCGGCGCTGCGCGGCGCCTGAGGGCGGGCCGCGCACCGGTCGTCAGGCCGGGTGAAACCTGAGCCGATGGGGAGGGGTCCCCGTCGTAGACTCGGAACCCTCATGCGTCGACCTCACCTCCTCCTCATCCCCCTGCTCACCGCGCTGGCGGTGGCCCCCCACGCCCTCGGCGCCGCCGGAGGCGGCAGCGGCGGCTTCGGCGGAGGT
>DATMJR010000424.1:0-10106 GCA_035553775.1 Miltoncostaeaceae bacterium
GGCGACATCACGCACCAGGCGGTCGATGCCCTGGTCAACGCGGCCAACGAGGCGCTCGCGCCCGGGGGCGGCGTGTGCGGCGCGATCATGCGCGCGGCGGGACCGGAGCTCGCCGAGGCCTGCGCGCGCATCGGCGGCTGCGCCACGGGTGACGCCGTCGCCACCCCGGCCTTCGCGCTCCCGGCGCGCCACGTGATCCATGCGGTGGGGCCGGTCTGGCGGGGCGGCGGGCGGGGCGAGGAGCGGCTGCTGGCCGACTGCCACCGCGCGGCCGTCGCCCGGGCGCGGGAGCTGGGCTGCCGGTCGATGGCCCTCCCCGCGATCTCCACGGGCATCTACGGCTTCCCGGTCGCGCGCGCCGCGCCGATCGCGCTGGCGGCGCTGCGCGCGGCCGCCGGGCCCCCGCTCGAGCTCATCCGCGTGGTGCTGTTCACGGACACCGATCTCGCCGCGTACGCGCGGGCCCGCGCGGCGCCGGCCGCCGGCGCGTGAGCGTGCGCGAGGTGGATGCGGTGGGGACGCTGTGTCCCGTGCCGGTGCACCTGCTGGCCCGCGCCGTGCGCCGATCGCCGCCGGGGGCCCGGCTGGCCCTGTTGGCCGACGACCCCCTGGCCGCCGTGGACGTGCCCGCCTGGTGCCACCGGCACGGGGTGGCGGTGGAGGATGCGTCCACCGGGGCGGACGGCGTGCTGCGCGTGCGGGTGCGTGTGCCCGGCGACGGGGCGCCGGGCGATCAGCGCGGGGGCGCGGGGGCCGTCGCCCGGTAGTAGACCCAGGCGGCCATCACCCCCTGCAGCCGCGCCAGTTCGTCGTCGACGAACTCGCGCCGGTTGCGATCGTCGCCCACGGCGACCACGGCGAAGTACACCGCCGCGAATGCGCCGAGCAGCACCGAGACCCGCACCAGCGGCTCCGTCAGCACGATCCGGCCGCGGGCGGTGTGCACGTCGGCGAGCACGTGCAGGTCACCGGCGGCCGTGCCCGTCCACGAGGCCGTGGTCTCGGGGGTCATCACCAGCAGCCCGAACAGCAGGAAGAAGAGGCCCACGGCGGCGCCGACGGCCACCACCCGCGCGCCGAGCGCCGTGAGCATGGCCACGGTGATGTTGAGCCGCTGCATGCCGGTGAGGGCCGGCGGCGGCGGTGGCGGCGCCGCGCCCACGAGGGGGGCGGCGGGCGTGGCGAGCGCGTGGCGGCGGGCCTCGCCGTCGGCCCGGGGTGCGAGGAGGGCGCGGCGCTCGGCGCGCAGGGCCCCCAGCAGAACCCCCGCACCCAGCAGGGCGAACACCGCGAACACGGCGCCGAAGCGCCAACCCTCGATGATGCCCAGCGTCTGCCACACCTCGGTCGCCAGGAACAGGAACAGCAGCACGGCGAGCATCAGGGGCATCCCCGCCCGCGGGCGGTGGTGCCGCGCGGCGGCCCTCCCGCGCCGCCACGGCGGCCGTCTCGGCGAGGCCCTCCAGGGCGGCCCGCCCCAGGTGGACCAGCAGCGAGACGATCCCCAGGCTCGCGAGCGCGTACCCCACCAGCGCGACCGCCAGGAAGGCGGCCGCGATGGTGACGGTCTCGCGCAGGCCGCCGCCCAGCATGGCGTCCACGGCCGCCGGGGCGAGCACCAGCACCACCGCCTCGCCGAAGCCGACCCGCTCCGGCTGCCGCAGGGGCGGCCGCCCGCGGGCCAGGTTGAGCAGGGCGTAGGCCACCACGACGAGCGCCAGGCCGGCGAGCACCGCCAGCCCGCGCCCCCACCACGGCCACTCCAGGCGCAGGGCGAATGCCATGCCCAGCAGGAACAGCACCACCAGCAGGGGGCGCAGCCGCACCAGGACGTCCTCGCGGGGGTCGTAGCCCGCGATCAGGTGGGGCACACCCCGGCGCAGGAACCAGCGCTCCAGCTCGGCGCGTGCGGCGTGCGGATCGCTCACGGGGGGGCGCCGGGGCCCAGGGCGCGCAGCGCCGGGACGACCTCCCGTGTCGCGCTCAGGGCGTGCGCCACCTCCGCGGCGGTCGCCTCGGGGCCGAGGGTGAACAGGACCCCGCCGCGGTTCCACTCCGGGCCGAGTCCGATCGCCTCCAGGGCGGGTGCGGGCCGGTCGGCCGCCGCGGTGCAGGTCGACCCCGGCGACACGCAGACTCCGCGGCCGGCGAGGGCCAGGGCGAGCGTCTCCCCGCGGACGCCGGCGACCGAGACCTGCACGTGTCCCGGCAGCCGCGCGTCGGCCGGGGGGCCGTTGCGGCGCACGCCCTCCAGGGCCAGCAGCCCGTCGAGCAGGCGCGCGGCGAGCGCACGCCGGTGGCGGGCCCGGGCCTCCATGCCGGCGCGAGCGATCCGGGCCGCCGCGCCGAGGCCCGCGATGCCCGGCACCGCCTCGGCGCCCGCCCGCTTGCCCCCCTCCTGCAGGCCGCCGCCCATCAGCGGGTGCATGCGCGCGCCCGGCCGCACCCACAGCGCCGCGGTCCACGGCGGGCCCCCCATCGCGGGGCCGCCCAGCGTGACCGCGTCGGCGCCGAGCACGCCGAGGTCCAGGGGCAGCACGCCGGCGGTCTCCGCGGCGTCCACGTGCACGCGGACCTCGGGGCGCGCGGCCCGGGCGGCGGCGACCAGCGCCGGGGCGTCCTGCACCGTCCCCAGGTCGGCCTGGCCGTGGTGGAGGGCCACGAGGCCGGTGTCCGGGCGCACCGCGGCCATCACCGCCTCCGGATCCAGGCGCCCGTCCCCGTCCGGGGCGACGGCCGCCCACGGTTCGTCCCGCCGGTCGCCGGTTCCCAGGACCCACAGCACCGCGGGATGCTCCAGATCCGACGCGACGACGTGGCGGGCGTCGCCCGCGCCGGCGAGAAGCCCCCGCACGGCGGTCACGCGCGACTCGGTGGTGCCCGAGGTGAACAGGATCTCGTCGGGCTCGGCGCCGACCAGGGCCGCCACCTCGGCCCGGGCCTCCTCCACCAGGGCGGCGGCGCGCGCGCCGGGACCGTGCAGGGCCGAGGGGCTCGCCCAGCCCTCACGCAGCGCCGCGGCCATCGCCTCGGCCACCCGGGGATCGGACCGGGCGGCGGCGGCGTGGTCGAGGTACGCCGCGGCGCCCGCGTCGTGACCCGTCACCGGCCCCCGCTCAGGCGCGTCGCCAGACCGGCGGGCAACCCGGCCGCGAGGATGGCGCCCTGCGCCCCGGCCACGTCGTAGGGGGTGCGGACGACCTCGATCGTCGCGGCGCCGGGGTCGTAGAGCGCCCACGAGGCGCGCGCGTCGCCGTCGCGCGGCTGGCCCACGGAACCGGGGTTCACCAGCCAGCGCCCGGGCGTGAGCGCGATGGGGCCGGCGTCGGTGGCCACGCGGCGCATCGCCCCGTCCTCGCCGTGGTGCCACGCCACGGGCAGGTGCGTGTGGCCCACCAGCAGCAGGGGCGCCCCCGTGCGCTCCAGTGCGTCGCGCGCCTGGCCCACGCTCAGGATGTACTCCCACACCGGGTCCCGCGGGGACGCGTGGTAGAGCGGCACGTCGCCGCCGGTGTCCACGGGTCGCAGGCGGTCGAGTTGCGCGCGTCCCGTGGGGCCGAGCGCCTCCCGCGTCCAGGTCAGCGCCGCGAGGGCGTGCGCGGTGAAGACGTCGAGCGGGATGCGCCCCGACGCACCCAGGTCGTGGTTGCCGGCGAGGCAGCGCGTCGCCTCCTGGGTGCAGACCCGCAGCGTGTGCAGCGGGTCGGCGCCGTAGCCCACCAGGTCGCCCAGGCACCACCACTCCGACGCGCCGCGCTGCACGGCCGCGCGCAGCACCGCCGCGAGGGCGTGCCGGTTGCCGTGGACGTCGCTGAGGACGGCGATGAGCGGCAGCGGGGCCTCCGGGACCTGCCCGCGCCGGCGGGGCCGGCGGGGACGACCCCGGTACGATAGGGCGATGCCCTCGGCGCTGCGCCCCCTCGGCGGAGTCGACCGCCGCGCGCTGGGCGTCGCGGGGGCGGCGGCGGCGGGCGCCGCCGGCCTGGCGGCGCTGCTGCGCTGGCGCCTGTGGGCGCACGGCGTGCCCGACACCCCCGTGCCGCCCGTGGACGCCTACTTCGACGCGGACGCCCTCGGGCCCAACCGCGACTACCGCCGCGGCGTCTGGGCGATGGCCGGCGCCGGCGCCGTGCTCGCCCCGGCCGTCGCCGTCGCCGTGGCGCTGACGGGGCGGCGCTGGCGCGGGCGGCTGGTGCGCCTGGCGGGCGGGCGCACCTGGCGTGCGGGGCTGCTGTTCGGCGCCGGGTTCAGCATCGCCGGCGTCGTCGCGGCGCTGCCCCTGCGCGGCGCCCGCTACGCCTGGGGCCGCCACCACGGCATCATCGTCCAGGACGCCGGACCGTGGCTGGCGGACGTGGCCAAGGGGGCGGCGATCGGGGCCGGCATCGCGGCCGCGGTCGGTGCCGGCGCGGCCGTGCTGATCGCGCGCGCCCCGCGCACCTGGTGGCTGGGACTGGCCGGCGCCGTCGCCGCCCTGGTGTACGCCGGGTCGCTGCTCGCACCGGTGCTGATCGAGCCCCTGTTCCAGCGCACCCGCCCCCTGCAGGACCGGGAGCTGGCGGCGCAGGTGCTCGAGCTGGCCCGGCGTCAGGGCGTCTCGGCCGAGCGGGTGCTGGTCAACGACGCCAGCAGCCGCACGGTCGCGGCCAACGCCTACGTCTCGGGCCTCGGCGCCAGTCGCCGGATCGTCCTCTACGACACGCTGCTGCGCGACTTCCCCCGCGACCAGGTGCTCGTCGTCGTGGCCCACGAGCTCGCCCACGTGCGCCACCGCCACGTGCTCAAGGGCACCACCTGGGGGGCCGTCATGGCGGCACCGGTGTGCCTGCTGGCGTTCGCCCTGGTGGGCGCGCGCACCGGGTGGGGGCGCCCGGGAGCGGGTCGCGACGGGGCCGACCTGGTGGTGCGGCGCCTGGCGATCGTCGCCGCGACGGCGTCGGTGGCCGCCGCGCTGGCGGCGCCGCTCGGGAACGTGGTGAGCCGCGCGTACGAGCGCGAGGCCGACTGGACGGCCCTGCGCACGGCGCAGGACCCCGCCGCCACCACGGGCCTGTTCCAGGGGTTCGTGCGGCGCTCGCTGGGGGTCCCGGATCCGCCGCGGGCCTACCAGCTCTGGTTCGGGAGCCACCCCACGCCGATCGCCCGGATCGGCATGGCCGAGGAGTGGGCCCGCCGGCGGCAGCCGTGAGCCGCCGCGACGGTGAGGGCGGCGGCACGCCCCGGCTGCAGCTGGTGGTGGTGGGCCGGGTGCGGCCGCCGTGGGCGGACGCCGCGCACACCTTCGAGGAGAGGGTCGCCCGCCGCCACGGATTGCGGGTGGACGAGGTGGCCGCCGAGCCCCTGCAGCGCGGTGGGGCGCACGCCCGCCGGCAGGAGGCCGAGCGCATCCGCGCGCGGCTGGTGCGCGGCGCGTGGCGGGTGGCGGTGACGCCCGAGGGGCGCGCCCCCGCCTCCAGCGACGCCTTCGCCGGTTGGCTGCGGGCGCGGCTTGAGTCGGGCCGCCCGACGGCGCTGCTGGTGGGCGGGGCCTCGGGCCTGGAGGACGGCCTGGTCGCCGAGTGCGAGGAGCGGCTGTCGCTGGGGACGCTGACCATGCCGCACCAGCTGGCCCGGGTGGTCCTGGTGGAGCAGATCTACCGCGCGCAGTGCATCATCGACGGCCACCCCTACCCGCACTGACACGGGGGCCGCGTCGCCGCGCGGGCCGGTGGCGGGGGGTATCCTCCGCGCCCAGTGCCCGCCGCCGATCCCATCGCCCTGCTGCGCGCGGCGCTCGCCGCCGCCGCGGCGGAGGTCGCGGGATCGGCCCCGCCGCGCGTCGATCTGACGCCGCCCGCGCGCCCCGAGCACGGGGACCTGGCCTCGCCGGTGGCGATGACGCTCGCGAAGGCTGCGCGCCGGCCGCCGCGCGAGATCGCCGAGGGGATCGCCACCCGGCTGGGCGCCGACGCCGGCCTCGCGGACCTCGTGACGGCGGTCGAGGTGGCCGGCCCGGGCTTCCTGAACCTGCGCCTGGCACCGGGGTGGTTCGCCGCCGTGCTCGCCTGGGTGCGTGCCGGCGGGGAGCGCTTCGGCGCCGGCGGCGCCGAGACCCCGGAGCGCGTGCTGCTCGAGTTCGTCTCGGCGAACCCCACGGGCCCGCCGCACGTGGGGCACGCCCGGCAGGCCGCGCTCGGCGACTCCGTGGCCCGGCTGCTCGCGTTCGCCGGCCACGACGTGGCGCGGGAGTACTACGTCAACGACTTCGGCCGCCAGATGGAGCTGTACGGGGCCTCGGTGGCCGCCCGGTACGCCGAGATCGTCGGCGACCCCCCGCACCCGCCGGAGGACGGCTACGGCGGCGACTACGTCGGCGACGTCGCGCGGACGCTGCACGACGAGGTGGGGGAGGCCTGGCGGGGCCGCCTGTCCCCGCCCGACGCCGAGGCGCTCGCCTTCTTCTCCGGTCGCGGCGGGGACCTGATGCTCGCCCGCATCCAGGAGGTGCTCGCGCGCTTCCGGGTGGGCTTCGACGACTACTTCTCCGAGACCGCCCTGCACGCGTCCGGCCGGGTGACCGCCGGCGTGGAGACGCTGCGGGCCGCCGGCGACGCGTACGAGCACGAGGGGGCGGTGTGGTTCCGCACCTCGGCGTACGGCGACGAGAAGGACCGGGTGCTGGTGCGCTCGGACGGCGCCACCACCTACCTCGCGGCCGACGTCGCGTACCACCAGGACAAGGCCGCCCGGATGGGCGACCGCATGATCGACGTGCTCGGCGCGGACCACCACGGCTACATCGGGCGGCTGCGGGCGGTGCTGGCGGCCGCCGGGCACGACCCGGAGCGGCTCGAGGTGCTGATCGTGCAGCTGGTGAGCCTGGTCGAGGGCGGCGAGGCGCGCCGCATGAGCAAGCGCGCCGGCACGATCGTGATGCTCGACGACCTCATCGACGACATCGGGGTGGACGCCGCGCGCTTCTTCCTGGTGGAGCGCTCCAGCGACACCCCGATCGACCTCGACCTCGACCTGGCGCGCGAGCAGAGCCAGGAGAACCCGGTCTACTACGTGCAGTACGCGCACGCGCGCTGCTGCAGCATCCTCGCGCGGGCCGCCGAGGAGGGCGTCACGCCGAACCCGGGGGCCCCGGCGCCCGACGCACTCGATCCGAGCGAGCGCGCCGTCGTGCTGCGCCTGGCCGAGTGGCCGGAGGTCGCGCGGGAGGCGGCGGAGCGGCGTGCGCCCCATCGCGTGGTCGCCCACCTGAAGGACCTCGCCCGCGAGTTCCACGCCTTCTACCACCGCTGCCCGGTGCTGGGGGAGGCGCCCGCGGTGCAGCGCATGCGCCTCGACCTGACCCTGGCCGTGCGGTCGGTGGTGGCCACCGGCCTCGACCTGCTGGGCGTGGAGGCTCCGGAGCGGATGTAGGGTCGGTGCCATGCCGTACTTCATGGACCGGCACGACCTGGCGGGTGAGACCGCGGCCGACCTGGCCGCCGCGCACCTGAGCGACGTCTCCGTGCAGGAGCGGCACGGCGTGCGCTTCCTGTCGTACTGGTTCGACTACCACCGCCACTCGGCCTTCTGCCTGGTGGAGGCGCCGGACCCGGAGGCCGCGCGCGCGGTGCACCGGGAGGCCCACGGCGGCCTGCCCACGGAGATCATCCCCGTCGACCCCGCCGAGGCGGCCCGCTTCCTCGGGCGCATCGACGACCCGCTCGCGACGGGGCGCGCCCCCGACCCGGCCCTGCGCACGATCATGTTCACCGACATCGCCGGCTCCACCGACCTGTGCCAGCTGCACGGCGACGAGGCCGCGGTCCACCTCGTGCGCCGGCACGACGGGATCGTCCGTGAGGCGCTGGGCGCCCACGGTGGGCGCGAGGTGAAGCACACCGGCGACGGCATGATGGCGAGCTTCCCCTCGGTGCGCGACGCCCTCCACGCAGCGCTGCGCATCCAGGCCGCATCGGCCGCGCCGCCGCCGGACGGGGCGCCCCCGCTGCGGCTGCGGATCGGCATGAGCGCCGGGGAGCCGGTCGAGGACGGCAACGACCTCTTCGGCAGCGCGGTGCAGCTCGCCGCCCGGCTGTGCGCCCTTGCGGAGCCGGGCGAGGTGATGGTCGCCTCCGTGGTGCGCGACCTCGCCGCGGGCAAGCGCTTCCGGTTCGGCCCGCTGGTCGCCGCGACCCTGAAGGGCTTCCCCGAGCCCGTCCCGGCCTGCGCGCTGCTCGGCGCCGCCGAGGGCTGAGCTAACCGCGCGCGGTGACCGGCGCGGTCGGCGCCCCGCCCGGCGGCGGGGACGCCGGATCCGGCACCGCCTCGCCGGCGACCACGCGGTCGCGCCCAGCGGCCTTCGCGGCGTAGAGGCGGGCGTCGGCGGCGGCCACCAGCGCCGCGGCCCCGTCACGCCCGTCCGTGACGGCCACGCCCACGCTCACGGTCACGTGACCGTGGCCCGTCGCCGCGGCGGCCACCGCCGCGCGCACCCGCTCCGCCGCCGCGCGGGCGGCGGCGGCGTCCGCGCCCGGCAGGAGCAGGGCGAACTCCTCACCACCGAACCGGCACGCGTGGTCCCCCGCGCGCGCGTTCGCCGCGAGCACGCGGGCGACGGCCACCAGGGCGGCGTCACCCGCCTGATGGCCGTGCGTGTCGTTGAACCGCTTGAAGTGGTCGACGTCCATCAGGGCGAGTGCCAGCTCCCCGCCGGTCCTGCGCGCCCGGCCGAGCTCGGCCTCGAGCGCGACTTCGAAGGCGCGGCGGTTCGCGAGGCCCGTCAGGGCGTCCGACAGCGACTGCCGTTCCAGCTGGCGCACCAGGTCGGCCCGCGTGAGCGCGGCCCCCAGCGCGGTCGCGAGGGCCTCCAGGGCCTCGACGCGGCTGAGCCGCAGGCGGGCGCGTCCATGGGCCGGTGCCGGCCGCGTCGCCCGGATGACGGCGGCGACGGGGGCCGTCTGCGCCGCCGCCGCCGCGGGCGCCCGCGCGGTGACGGGCACGTCCAGCACGATCCGGCCGTCGGCCCGCCGGAGGCCGGCCGCGACGGCATCGGCCGCGCGGACCTCCAGATCCCAGCCCGGCAGCAGCGTCACGGCGGCCTGCGCGGTGCGGCGCATCAGCTCGTCCGGGTCGTCGGTCTCCTGCAGCCTCCGTGAGGCCTCGTGCAGCAGGCGCAGGCGGTCGGCGCGGGCCTCGCGCTCGCGCTGGTTGACCACGGTCAGCGGCGCGGCGACCGCCACGACCGCCCCCAGGAACAGCGCCAGCTCCGCCTGCCGGCGCAGGTCGCCGACGGCGCCGCCGCTGAGCGCCTGGACGGCGCCGATGGTGATCAGGCCCAGTCCGCCCGCCTTCACCCCCGACCGCCACGACATCGCCAGCGTCGGCGCGAGCGCCACGAGGGGCAGCAGCCAGAGCGCGGGGGAGCCGGGCCCGCCGGAGAGCAGCGCCAGCGCCAGCACCAGGCCCGCATCGACCACGATCGCCGCGTCGGTCGCGGCGCGCACCGCGCCGGGGTACCGCAGGGTCACCTGCCGCAGAAGCGCGTGGAGCAGGAGGGCCGCCCCGCAGGCGAGCACGCCCGTCCGGCGCTCGGCATCGGTCACGTCCAGCGGGGCCACCACGGCCGCCAGGGCGAGCAGCCCCAGCGCCGCCAGTCGGCCCGACTGCACCGAGACGTGCCGGTCCTCGAGCGACGACCAGGAGCGGCGCGGGGGGGCGTTGCCGGCGGGGCGCGTCATCGTCGGACGGATCGGCATCGGCGCACCCTCTTCGGCATCCCGGCCGAGAACTTGAGGGGGTCCCCTCAAGCCGGGGTCCGGATCTGCCGATGCCCTCCCGCATGACGACCTCGGTACGCGCCGCGGGCCGCCGCCTGCCCGCCCTGCTCGTGACCGCCGCTCTCGCCGGCGCCGCCCATCCGGCCTCGGCCGGAGCCCTCACCGTCGCCGGGGGCGCCCTCACGGTGCGGCCCGCCGCGGGCGGTGCCACCGCGGGGGTCGACCTGGGCGCCGCGCGCGTGGGCGCGGGTGTCCGCGTGCCCACGTCCCCCGCACCGGCACCCGTCCTCGACGTCGACGCCCGGGCCACGCTGCCCGGCGGGACCACGGTCTCGGGCGGCGCCCGCGTGGACG
>DATMJR010000425.1:0-2161 GCA_035553775.1 Miltoncostaeaceae bacterium
CCGCACCGGCCGCTCACCCTGCGCGCCCAGGGCACGCGGGACACCTGCCCGGCCGCCCCGGCCCCCGTGGCACCGCCGCCCGCCGCCGGCTCCGGCCCCGCCCTGGTGGTGCTGTGGGCCGGCGCGGCGCCGCCCGCGCGCGGCCCGGCCCCGGCTCAGGGCGGCGACCCCGAATCGGGCCTGCCCGCGGCCATCCAGCCCTTCGCCTTCCCCGTGGCCGTGCCCGCCGACGGCGAGGTCCGCTACGGCGCCGCCCGCACCGCCGTCGGCGGACTGCACGTCGTCGACGTCGACACGGCGCCGGAGGCCCACGTGGTCGCCGCCACCGACGGGCGGCTGGCGGCGGCGTCGGTGGCCGAGCGGCGGACCGGCATCGCGTTCTGGATCGTGCGCTCCGACGGCGACCGCGTCGGCTACGGGCCGCTGGTGTCCTACGCGCCCGGCATCCGGCACGGTGCGCCCGTGGCGACGGGCACGCCCCTGGGGCGGTCCGTCGGCACCCTGGCCGTCGCCTGGACCCGCGGGGGCACCTCGATCGACCCGCACCCGCTGCTGTGGGCGACGCGCCCGCCGGACCCCGCGACGCCCTAGGGCCCGCCCTCCGCGGGTACCTCGCCCTCTACGCCGGCGGGCGGTACTTCGACGCCCACGAGGCGCTCGAGACGGTGTGGCGGCGGCGCCCCGAGGACCCGCGCATGGTGCTGCTGCACGGGCTCATCCAGTGGGTGGTCGCCCTGGAGCACCACCGCCGGGGCAACGCCCACGGCGCGCGCGTGCTGCTGGCCCGCGCGTGGAGCCGGCTGCGGGACCCGGCGCCCGGCGAGGCCGCGCTCGGCCTCGATCTGGCGCCCCTGCGCGCCGCGCACCCGGGGATCGCGGCGGCGTTCGACCGCTGGGACCGCGGCGGCCCGCGCCCGGCCCTCGCGCCGCCGCCGCTCGCCGCCGGCGGGGGCGGGGCGCCGCCCCCCGACCCTCCGCCCGGCGCCGGGGCCGCCCTCTAGAGTCCGCCGCCATGCGCATCGAACTGCTCACCCGCCTGGCGGAGGCCCACGGCGCGCCCGGCCGCGAGGCGGAGGTCGCCGCCATCGTCCGTCCCGAGCTGGAGGCGGCGTGCGCGCGGGTGGAGACGGACCCCCTGGGCGGGCTCCTCGGGCACCGGCCGCCGGACGGCGACGACGGGGACCCCCTGCGCCTGATGCTCGCCGCCCACATGGACGAGGTGGGCCTGATGGTCACCGCGGTGGAGGACAGCGGCTACGTGCGGTTCATCCCGCTCGGCGGCTGGGACGCGCGGACGCTCGTGAGCCAGACGGTGCGCGTGCACGGGCGCGAGCCCCTGGCCGGGGTCGTCGGCACCCCCCCGGTGCACGTCCTCGACCAGGAGGCGCGCAACCGCGCGCCCAAGCTGCAGGACCTGGTCATCGACGTGGGACTGCCGGCCGAGCGGGTGCGCGAGCTGGTGCGCGCGGGCGACGTCGTCACCCGCACCCGCCGGCTGGAGCGGCTGGGCGACCTGCTGACGGGCAAGAGCATGGACGACCGGGTGGGCGTCTTCGTGATGCTGGAGGCGCTGCGGCAGGCCGGTCCGTCGCGGGCGCACGTGGTGGCCGCGGCCACCGTGCAGGAGGAGGTGGGCCTGCGCGGGGCGCGGGTCGCGGCCGCGCGGGTGCGCCCCCACGTGGGACTGGCGATCGACACCTGCCCCTCCGGCGACGGCCCCGGGGTGCGCGGCCCGGGCGGCACCACGCTGGGGCGCGGCGCCGCCATCCGCGTGATGGACGCGAGCGCGATCGGCGCGACCGTCCTGGTGGAGCTGCTGGAGCGCATCGCCCGCGACCGCGGGATCCCCCACCAGTTCCACGTCTCCGACAAGGGCGGCACCGACACCCAGTCCCTGCAGCTGTCGGGCGAGGGGGCGATCGCCGGCTGCGTGTCGATCCCGCAGCGCTACGGGCACTCCAGCGTCGAGGCGGTGCACCCGGACGACGTGCGCGCCTGCATCGACCTGGTGGCCGGCCTCATCGAGACCGTGCACGAGCTCGCGCCGGGCGCGACCGGCTAGGTCAGGCGCCCGCCGGCCGCACCCCCGCGCGTGTCACGACCACGTCCCCCGTGCCGCCCGGCAGCGTCGCCCGCCGTCCCGCCACGGTCGCGCGCAGGC
>DATMJR010000426.1:0-10768 GCA_035553775.1 Miltoncostaeaceae bacterium
CGGCTACGGGGACGGCCCCGGAGCGCGACCCGCCGGGACGGGTCGGGGGCCGGCCGTGACGCACGGACCCGAGGCCGGCCGCGAGGGCGAGGTGTACGCGGGCCCCGGGGCGCGCCGCCTCGCCCGCGACCTGGAGGTCGACCTGGCCGAGGTCCGCGGCACCGGCCACAAGGGCCGGATCACCAAGGAGGACGTGCGCGCCCACCACGAGCGCGCCCTGGGCGGGGGCGGCGGGGCGGCCGCACCGGGCGCCGGCCTCGGCGCGGGGCTCCCGGCCTGGCCCCAGGTGGACTTCGCGCGGTTCGGGCCGGTCGAGACGGTCGAGCTGTCGCGCATCCGGCGCATCGCGGGCCCCAACCTGGCGCGCAACTGGATCGCCATCCCCCACGTGACCCAGCACGACGAGGCCGACGTCACCGAGCTGGAGGCGTTCCGCAGGGAGGTCAACGCCGCCCACGCCGACGCCGGCGTCAAGGTGACGATGGTGTCGCTGCTGCTGAAGGCGTGCGCCTCCACTCTGCGGGCCTTCCCCGAGTTCAACTCCTCGCTGGACGGCGACCACCTGGTGCTGAAGCGCTACACGCACCTCGGCTTCGCCGCCGACACCCCGCAGGGCCTCATGGTCCCGGTGGTGCGCGACGTCGACCGCAGGGGCCTGCTCGAGATCGCGCGCGAGCTGACCCGGTTGTCGCAGGCGGCGCGCGACGGGAAGCTCGCCCGGGAGGACATGCAGGGCGGCACCTTCACGATCTCCAGCCTCGGGGGCATCGGCGGCACCGCCTTCACGCCCATCATCAACGCGCCCGAGGTCGCGATCCTGGGCGTGTCGCGCATGGCGACCAAGCCGGTGTGGACGGACGGCGAGTTCCGGCCGCGGCTGATGCTGCCGCTGTCGCTGTCGTACGACCACCGGGTCATCGACGGCGCCGCCGCCGCGCGCTTCACCACGCACCTCGCGGGGCTGCTGCGCGACCCGCGGCAGATGCTGCTGTGACGACGGACGGTGCCGCGCCGGACGCCGGGCGTGCCGATCTGCTGGTGCTGGGCGGGGGCCCCGGCGGGTACACCTGCGCCTTCCGCGCGGCCGACCTGGGCCTGCGCACGGTGCTGGTGGAGCGCCACTCCCGCCTGGGCGGCGTATGCCTCAACGTCGGATGCATCCCCTCGAAGGCGCTGCTGCACGTCGCCAAGGTGCTCGCCGACGCCGAGGACGCGCGGGGCATGGGCATCGACCTGGGGGAGCCGCGCATCGACCTGGACGGCGTGCGCGCCTTCGCGGCCTCCGCGGTCGACCGGCTCACCGCCGGCCTCGACGGCCTGGTGACGCGCCGCGGCATCACCCGGGTGCGCGGCGAGGCGCGCTTCACCTCGCCGCACGAGGTGACGGTGGACACCGCGGAGGGACCGCGCACGCTCGGCTTCGAGCGGTGCGTCATCGCGGTCGGCTCCGCGCCGGTGCGGCTGCCGGGCTTCCCGGACGACCCGCGGGTGATGGACTCCACGGGGGCCCTGGCCCTGGAGGAGGTGCCGGGGCGCCTGCTGGTGGTGGGCGGCGGCATCATCGGGCTGGAGATGGCGACGGTGTACGACGCGCTCGGCGCCGAGGTCACCGTGGTGGAGATGCTCGACCAGCTCATCCCGGGCTGCGACCCCGACCTGGTGAAGCCCCTGCACGACCGCATCGCCGGGCGCTACGCGGGCATCCACCTGGGCACGCGCGTCGACGGGGTGCGCGCGGCCGAGGACGGCCTGCACGTGCGCTACGCCGGGGACGACGCCCCGCCCGAGGCGGTGTTCGACCGCGTGCTGGTGGCCGTGGGCCGCCGCGCCAACGGCGACCGGATCGGCGCGGACGCCGCGGGGGTCGAGGTGGACGGGCGGGGCGTGATCGCGGTCGACGCCCAGCTGCGCACCAACGTGGCGCACATCCACGCGATCGGCGACGTGGTCGGGAACCCGATGCTCGCCCACAAGGCGACCCACCAGGGGGCCGTCGCCGCCGAGGTCGCCGCCGGCCGGACGTCGGCGTTCGACCCGCGCACGATCCCCTCGGTGGCGTACACCGACCCGGAGGTGGCGTGGATGGGCCTCACCGAGACCGAGGCCGCCGCCGGGGGTGTCGCCTACGAGCGGGCCGTCTTCCCGTGGGTGGCGTCCGGTCGCGCGCTCACCCTCGGGCGCCCGGAGGGACGCACCAAGCTGCTGGTGGAGCCGGGCACGCGCCGCGTACTCGGGGCGGGCATCGTCGGCGTGGGCGCCGGCGACCTGATCGCCGAGGCGGTCCACGCGCTGGAGATGGGCGCCGACGCCGAGGACCTCGCCCTCACCATCCACCCCCACCCCACGCTGTCCGAGACGATGGGGCTCGCCGCCGAGGCGGCCGAGGGCGTGATCACGGACCTGTACCTGGGCCGGCGCCGGCAGGGCGGGGAGGCCGCCGCGCGCCGCTGACCGGGGCGCGGCGGACGGGCTCAGGCGGTCGCGGCCGGCGGCGCGGCGAGGACGCCGTCGCTGGTGACGACCTCGAACACGCCCGCCACGGCCACGACGGAGCGGCGCATGGCCTCCCGCAGCTCCGGGGGGATCCCGTCGGGCGGCGCGGCCCGCATCATGCGGTCGGCCTCCTCCGCGCCGGTGCGGTCCGCGTAGAGCCCGAGCCCCACCATGCGCCGCGCGGCCCGGTCGAGCAGCGTGACGCTCCCCAGGTAGCCGGGCAGGCGCTCGCGCGACAGCCGGAGCCCCTCGCCGTCCATCCAGCTTCGCAACGGGTCGACCATGTCCAGGTCGACGTCCTCGTAGACCGCGGCGCGCGCGTACATGCGTCCTCCTCGTCCGGGGCACCGGCGGCGCCCTGCCCGGCGATCGTCGGTCCCGGCGGGCCCCCGCGTCATCGGTGCGGGCACCGGCCCCGCGCTCGGTGCCACCCCCGACACGGACGGCCGCGGCGGCACCGCCCGTCGCGAGGTTCCTCTAGGCCCCTGTCGCGATCCCCCGCCCGGGCCGATGACCGGTTCTGTACGGGGCGGAAGGGTCCGTCCCGCATCCCGACACGGAGGTTCGGATGCCCACCATCAGACGAGGGATCGGCCGCAGGATCGCGGTCGCCGCGGCCGCCGTCGCCGCACTCGCCGTCCCCTCGGGCGCGCTCGCGTCCGGGTCCGGCGGCCCCTGCAACCTGCCGGCCACGGCGAAGGTGTTCGCGCAGTTCGGCGACGAGAACAACTACTACCTCGCCAAGGGCGGGGGCTTCGAGTACGGGCTGAGCTCGCTGCTCAAGCTCGACTCGCTCGCCTGGCTCGGCACCTACACGGTCGCGTCGCAGAACGACCCGTACCGGCTCGCCGGGGACGGGCGCTCCTCCGCCCGGCTGCGGTGGGGCGGTCTCATGACGAAGACGGCCCAGTGCGTCTCGGCCGACCAGCCGCACCTGCGCCTGATGGCGCGCTCACTCGGCGACGGACCGCTGGTGGTGCGCGTGGACACGGTCAGCCTGCGCGACGTGGTGCGCTCCAAGACGACGGTCATCCCGGCCGCCGAGCACGGCTCCTGGGCCCCCTCGCGGTTCGTGTCCCTGGACACCAGCCACATGGAGCCGCACGAGACCGGCCTGGCCACGATCACCGTGGTGAGCCAGGGCGACTGGCTGGTCGACAACGTCTTCATCGACCCCTACGCCCGGTAGTCCCCGGCGCCGGTCCCCGCGCCCCGGCGCGGGGACCGGCCCTACCCGGTGCCCGGGCGCGCCAGCCGGGCCCGCAGCCCCTCGACGATCAGCGCCAGCCCCGGCTCCTCCAGGGAGTCGGGGGGGCGCGCCGCCAGTGCGCGCACCAGGTGGCCCACCAGCGGCCGCTCCGCGGCGAGGTCGTCGATCTCCTCCTCGGTGAGCGGGTGGCGCATCGTGGTGACCGACTGCGTGAGGATCTCGGTCGACAGCACGTAGCGCACCACCACGCGGAGGGCGTCGGTGGCGTCGTCCTCGCGGAAGCCGGCCGCCACGAGCGACCGCAGGGCCGGCTCGTAGAAGTGCGACGCGGACGCGTACGCCCGGTCGACGTCCGTGGCGAACAGGGACATCGCGTGCGGGTGACGCCGGCAGGTGTCGCGGAAGTCGCGCGCCATCGCCATCAGGTCGTCGTCCCACCGCCCGCTGGGGAAGCCCGCCGGCCGCATCCGCGCCAGCTCGTCGAAGATGAGGTCGCGCACGCCCTCCAGCACCGCCCGCTTGTTGGGCAGGTGCCGGTAGAGCGACATCGCCTGCACGCCGAGCTCCGCACCCAGCCGCCGCATCGACAGCTCCCCGACGCCGTGCTCGTCGATGAGACGCAGCGCGGCCTCGAGGATCCGGCGCCGGTCGAGCGGCGCGCGGCGAGGGGGTGCGGGCCCGGCGTGCCTCACGCCCCTACGCCGAGCGCCGCGGCGGCTTGCCGTCGTCGTCGACCAGCTCCGGGTGCCACCGCTCGAAGTGGGCGTGGTGCTGCGGCGTGACGGCCCCCGGCGGGTAGTGCTTCTCGTAGAAGTCCGTGTCCACGTGCTGGGCCTGCACGGTGAGACGCTGGTACATGGGCTCGAGATACGCCGGGAAGCGGCCGTAGGTCTCGTGCACGTACGTGCAGTAGTCCTTGACGATCTGGATCGTCTCGTCGGTGGGCCGCTGGATCTGCGAGGTGACCTTGTCGGGCTCCCGGTAGGCCTTGGGCTTGTCCGCGTCGTACTGCGACCACTTGCGCTCCAGGAACGCGTCGACGGCGGCCGACATGTCGGCGTGGTACGGCGGGGTGAAGGCCTCGAAGACGCCGTCGCGGCCCACCGGGACGCTGGGGCCGCGCTTGGCCTCGGCGAAGCGGAACCCGAGGCCGGGGACGTCCATGCCGCCCAGGGCGAACCGGGCGATGTAGCCGGTGTACGTCCAGCCGCCGAGGCCCATCGCCTGCAGGGCGAGGTTGACGTTCTGGCAGATGAACGCCTGCTCCACGACCTGCATCGAGAGCACCCGCTGCTCCAGCTCGATGATCCCCATCTGCCGGTTGGCGTCCAGGCGGCCCGCGTCGACCCACCGGTCGAGCCCGCAGCGGCCGTAGCCCGCGGTCTCGTCGACCATCGTGAACCGGTAGTCCTCCGAGAAGTAGATGAACAGGAGGTTGATGTACTCCAGCGTCATGTTGGAGACCGGCAGGAACAGCGTGGTGCCCGGCATGTTCGCGTTCCAGTGGTTGAACACGAACAGGCCCGGCAGGCCCGTCGGCATCTGGGCGCGCTGGTCGGAGAGGCGCACCTTGGCCCGCCGCGCGAGGTCGACGATGAACTCGGCCTGGTCGTCGATCGACTTGCCCTGCAGCGTGGCGAGCTCGCCCTGCTCGGGCATGAGGTTCCACATGTCCAGGAAGAAGAGGCCGTCGTCGTTGGTGAAGAAGAGTTCCGTGCCGTGGTTGGAGCACGACGAGGGCCAGGTGCGGTTGGTCCACTGCACCAGCGCGTCGGCCCCCATCGAGGGGTCGATGTCGCCGAGGTTGAGCCCGGTGAGGCCGGTGCCGGCCACCAGCAGCAGGGCCTCCTCCAGCTCCGTGAGGGGCACCGCCTCGTAGGGGCTCTCGTAGCCGAGGACCCCGGGCATCGTCATGCCGAGGCCCATGCGACGGCTCTTGCGGTCCCAGACCGACTGGAAGTACGGGTAGTTGAGCGCGTCGACGAGCCCCGGCGGGGCGGCCTCGACGAGCTCGCGGGTGCCCGGGCCGTGGGAATGGGGCACGGACGACGTCATGTTCTGCCTCTCGGTCGTTTCATGCGTACGGTTGTACGCACGCTGTTTACACCCGTAAGGTTCGCCGCATCGCGCGACCCCGTCAAGGGACGGGTCGCGATCCGAGACGACGAGGGGAGGCTCCGTGGCCGGTCCGTTCGAGGACATCCTGTACGAGGTCGGGGGTGGGCGCGCGACGATCACCATCAACCGTCCCGACCGCCTGAACGCCTTCCGCGTGCAGACGATCCGCGAGCTGTGCGAGGCCTTCGAGGCGGCCGCCGACGACGAGGCGGTCGGCGTCATCGTCTTCACCGGCGCCGGCGAGCGGGCCTTCTGCGTGGGCGGCGACGTGCGCGACCCCACGCGCACCGCCGCCCAGAAGCGCGGCCTGCACCACCTGCACGACCGCCTGGCGGCGGCCATCCGCAACAACGGCAAGCCGATCATCGTCAGGGTCCGCGGCTACTGCATCGGCGGCGGCAACGAGCTGAACGTGATGTGCGACCTCACGATCTCGGGGGAGTCCGGGCGGTTCGGCCAGGCCGGCCCCAAGATCGGGTCGGCGCCCCTGTGGTGGGGCTGCCAGCTGATGCCCGCGGTGGTGGGCGAGAAGAAGGCCCGCGAGATCCTCTACCTCACCCGCCAGTACTCGGCGCAGGAGGCCCTCGAGATGGGCCTGGTCAACAAGGTCGTGCCCGACGACCAGCTGGACGCCGAGGTCGACAGCTGGTGCGAGCAGATCCTGCGCCGCTCGCCGCAGGGCCTGCGCCTGGCCAAGATCGCCATGAACACGATCACCGACCAGCTCTACGGCGCCGTCCAGCACGGCCTGGAGCTCATCGCGCTCAACCACGTGTACGGCCCGGAGCCGCAGGAGGGCATCGCGTCCTTCCAGGAGAAGCGCCCGGCCGACTGGCGGAAGTTCCGCGAGGGCCAGGGGCCGGAGCCGAAGTGACCGCGCGGGCCCGGGGGGCGGCGGCGACGTCGGGCGGCGCCGGGCCCGCGGCGCTCGCGGCGCTCGGCGCCGCCCTCCCCCCGGACCGCCTGCTCACCGACCCCGCCCTCACGGACCGCTACCGGCGCGACCACGCCGCCCTCGTCGAGGGCGGCGTGCCGCTGGCGGTCGCGCGGCCCCGCACCACCGCCGAGGCCGCCGCGGTGCTGCGGGTCGCCTCGGCGCACGGCGTCCCGGTCGTCCCCCGAGGCGCCGGGAGCGGGCTCTCGGGCGGGGCGGCCGCCCTGGACGGGGGCATCGTGCTGTCCACCGAGGCGATGTCGCGCATCCTCGAGGTGGACCCGGCCAACATGCTCGCGCGGGTGGAGGCGGGCGTCGTCAACGGCGACCTCGCCGAGGAGGCCGGCCGGAACGGCCTCTGGTACGCCCCCGACCCGGCCAGCCGCGGCTTCTCCACCATCGGGGGCAACATCGCCACGAACGCCGGGGGCCTGTGCTGCGTCAAGTACGGGGTCACCCGGGAGAGCGTCCTCGGGGTGACGGCCGTGCTCGCCGACGGCCGCGTGGTGGAGATCGGCGGCGGCACCGTCAAGCGTGTGGCCGGCCTCGACCTGCTGTCGCTCGTCGTCGGTTCGGAGGGCACCCTGACGCTGATCACGGAGGCGACGCTGCGGCTGCGCCCGGTGCCGTCGCCGCCGCTCACGGCGGCGGCCTACTTCGCCGACCTGCCCTCCGCGGGCCGCGCCGTGGAGGCGATGTCGCGGGCACGCATCACGCCCGCCCTGCTGGAGCTGATCGATCGGGCCACCCTCGCCGCCGTCGAGGACTGGCGGCGGCTCGACCTCGACCTCGACGCGGCGGCCCTGCTGCTGGTGCAGTCCGACCTGCCCGGCGATGCGCGGCGGGCCGAGATCGCCCTCGCCGCCCGGTGCTGCGAGGAGGCGGGCGCGACGCTGGTGGTGGCCGCGGAGGACGACGCGGACAGCCGCCTGCTCATGGAGGTGCGCCGCCTGTGCTTCAGCGCGCTGGAGCGCCGGGGCGCGACCCTGCTCGAGGACGTCGGAGTCCCCCTCGGCCGGGTCGCCGAACTGCTCGCCCGCATCGAGCGCATCGCCCACGAGACGGGCCTGGAGATCGCCACCTTCGGCCACGCGGGCGACGGCAACATGCACCCGACCATCGTCTTCGACGGGGCGTCGGCCGAGGCGCGCGCCCGGGCCCGTGACGCGGCGGGGCGCGTCTTCGCGGCCGCCCTCGGCCTGGGGGGCACCATCACGGGCGAGCACGGGGTGGGGGTGCTCAAGCGGCCGTGGCTCGAGGACGAGCTGGGGCCCGACCTGCGCGCGCTGGGCCTGGGGGTCAAGGCCGTGTTCGACCCGGCGGGCATCCTCAACCCCGGACGCGCCCTGTAGGCGTCCCCGCGCCCTACGCTGACCGCGTGGCGACCCTGATGCTCGGACCGGTGCTGCGCCACGCGGCGCCGGGGACCGCCACCGTGTGGGTCGAGACCGACCGTCCCTGCACGGTCGCGATCCTCGGCCGCACGGCGCGGACCTTCACCGTCGGCGGCCGGCACTACGCGCTGGTGGCGCTGGAGGACCTCGACCCCACCGCCACCCTCGCCTACGACGTGTCGCTCGACGGGCGGATCGTCCGGCCGCCGGCAGGCGACTGGGGGCCGCCGCCGGTGCTGCGCCCCGCCCCCCGGGACGGGCGCGCGCGGGTGGCCGTCGGGTCGTGCCGGGTTCCGTTCCCCTCGGGCGCGCGGGCGCGCCGGCGGTACGGCCCGGACGCCCTCCGGGCCCTGGCCCGGAGGGTCGCGTCGGAGCCCCCCGCGCTCTGGCCCGACCTGCTGCTGCTCGTGGGCGACCAGGTGTACGTCGACCACCCGGCCGCGCCCGCCGCCCGCAGCTTCTCCCGATGCGCCGACGTGTACCGCCGGGCCTGGCGCGACCCGGCCGTGGGATGGCTGCTGTCCGCGGTCCCCTCGACGATGATCCTGGACGACCACGACGTGCGCGACGCCTGGAACCCGACGACGGTCGCGGAGGGGCGGCCGTCGCCGCGCCGGGGGCGCGGCCCGGGGGAGCACGCGCGCATCGTCGCCGCCCTCGCGGCCTACTGGGTGCACCAGCACCTGGGCAACCTCTCGCCCGCCGAGCTCCGCGCCGATCCGCTGCTCGCCGCGGTGCGGGCCGCCGGCGACGGCCTCGCGCTGCTCCAGGAGGCGGCCGAGGGGTGGGCGCGCGGGGACGGCGATTTCGCCTTCACCCGGGCGGTGGGTCCGGCGCGGCTCGTGGTGGCGGACGCGCGCGGGCGGCGGGTGCGGACGGCCGAGGGCCGCGCGATCCTGGACGACGCGGCCTGGGGGTGGCTGGAGGCGGGCGCCCGTGGCGACGCCGACCACCTGCTCGTCGTCTCGTCGGTGCCCGCCTACCTGGAGCCGGGCCTGCACGACCTGGAGGCCTGGGGCGCGGCGCTCGTCGACGGCGCCTGGGGACGGCCGGGGCGCCGCCTGGGACGCGCGCTCACGCGCCGGTTCGGGTTCGAGCACTGGCCGGCCTACGGCGACTCGCGGCGGCGGCTCGACGGGCTGCTGGCCGACGTGCGCGACGGCCGGCGCGGACGCGCGCCGGGGACGGTGCTCGTGCTCGCCGGCGAGGTGCACCACGGCACGCTCAGCCGCCTGCACCTGCCGCCGGCGGCCGCCCCCGACGCCCCGCCCGTGTGGCAGCTGGTGTCGTCGCCGCTGCGCAACGCCCTCGGCCCCCGTCCGCGGGCGCTGCTGCGCGTGGCCGCGTCGCGGCCGTTCCGCGTGGCCATGCGGGCGGTCGCCCGCACGGCCGGGGTCCGCCGGCCGGCCGCCCGGACCGAGCGCGTCGGGCCGCCGCTGTTCGCCAACCACGTGGCGCTGCTCGAGCTGGAGGGCCGCCGGGCGCGGGTGCGCGTGGAGGCCGCGCACGGCGACGCCCTGCGCCCGGAGCTGCGCCCGGTGCGGGAGGTCGTGCTCGCGCCCTGAGCGCGCCGGCGACGCCCGCGCGGCGCCGGCGCCGGCGCCGGCGCCGGCGCCGGACCTCACGGGTACGGCCGCTCCCCGCGCCCGAGCATCTCGACGGCGGCGGTGATGCGGCGCGCGCGGGTGTCGGGCCGCCGCGCGGTCTGCACCCGGTGCAGGATCGCGTAACGGTTGCGGCCGTCGAGCGCGGCGAAGGCGTCGCGAAGCCCGGCGGCCTGGAGGGCGGCGTGGAGGTCGTCGGGCACGGTCGCCGTCGCCGGGCCGTCGTACGCCGCGTCCCAGCGTCCGTCGGCCCGCGCGCGCTCGACCTCGGCGATGCCCGCCGGGCGCATCCGGCCGGCGGCGATCAGGGCCTCGGCCTTCGCGCGGTTGATCTTGGACCACATGCTGCGAGGCCGGCGCGGGGTGAGGTGCTGCTCGTACCAGTCGTCGTCGACGCGCCGCGCCCGGCCGTCGATCCACCCGAAGCACAGCAGCACGTCGACCGCCCCGGCCCACGACAGGGACGGGATGCCGGTGTGCTTCTTGGCGATGCGCACCCAGATACCGTCGGAGGAGCCGTGGTTCTCCTCGAGCCAGCTCTCGAGCTCGGCGGGGGTCGCGAAGAACAGTGGCCCCTCGGCCATCCGGCGCCCTAGATCCCCGGCCCGTCGCCGAGCGCCGGGGGGTCGGACGCCGGGAAGCTCTCGCGCGAGGCCTCCTCCACGGCGTCGAGGGCCTCGGCGACCACCGCCTCCAGCTCGGCCCCCTGCGTGGCCGCCAGGCCACGGCCCTCGGGGTCGTGCACGTAGCAGGCCCAGACGCCGGCGTCCTCGCTGATCGTGATCCGGCAGCCGCGTTCCTCGAGCCGCTGCGTGCGCGTGATGGTCGCGTCCGTCAGTCCCGGGTGGTCCATGCCGTCCTCCTGTCGATCGGCCCCCGGCGACCCTAGACGCCGGGGGCCGTGCACGGCGAGCGGAGGCCCGCCGGCACCGGCTCCGGACGGCGTCGGGGACGTCAGCGACCCGCGCCCGCCAGGGCGAGGGCGGGGAACCCGGCCGCCAGGGGCGGGCGCGGG
>DATMJR010000427.1:0-2788 GCA_035553775.1 Miltoncostaeaceae bacterium
GACCCGGGGTCGGCCACGCCCGGCGCGGCCGCGGTGGACCGGACGCGGATGAGGCGGTTGGTGGTCGGCGTGAGTCGGTCCGGGTTGGCGGCGTCCGACTCGACCGTGTACACGACGTACACCCAACGGTTGGTCGCGAAGGCGGGGTCCAACGCGATACCGAGGAGTCCGCGATCTGAGTAGGCGTTCACCTCACCCCGCATATCGAGGTAGGTGCTCAGCGCTCCGTCCCGCCATACACGGATGAGCCCCGACTTCTGCGCGATGAAGATGCGCCCGTCCGGGGCCCGTTCGAATGAGGTCGGCTGCGAGAGACCGGACACAAGGGTCCTGACCACGAACCCCTCAGGGGGCCCGGCATGCGCATGCCCCGCCGCAAGGGCGAGCGCAGCCAGTACGACCACGAAGAGCTGGGCGAGGATCGGGCGTTTCACGCTCAGCGTTGGCACGGCGCGACCTTACGATCGGGATGCGGGGCGCCGAGCCCCTCAAAGGTCTAGTTCCGCCCATATCGTCGGAGATATGGCCATGCGCGCGGGTCAACCGCCTATCGCCAACGCTCGGCTGCCGTCACCATCGTCTGCATGCAGGGACGCGACTTAACACGCCATGGTCATCGCCGCCGGTCCCTCGTCGACGAGGGCGAGCACCACCGCTTCGAGCGCAACGTCGGTCGGGGATCCATCGAGGACGGGCTGAAGGGAATGAAGTAGATCGTGGCGAGGAGCCGGACATCGGCCATCCCAGGGCGCCGGAACACACCGACGTGATTGAGCGATGGCGATACGGTCCGCGCCCTCAGGAACCTCGCTGTTGCCGCTCGCTCGTTCGCGGCGGGCCCCCCACGCGCCATGAGGTACGGCCCTGCGCCCGGCGGGACCGGCCCGCCGGACGTCCTCAGGCCTGCGCGCCCACCCGGCTCGGCCGCGCTAGCGCGTTGAGGGTACGCGCCGCCACCTGCTCGGGCGAAAGCCCGGCCTCGGCCAGCAGCAGGTCACGGGTTCCGTGCTCGATGTACCGGTCGGGGAGGCCCAGGGTGAGCACCCGCGCGGGCACGTCCTGCAGGGCCTCCAGCACGGCGCTGCCAAAGCCCGCCATCGCCATGTGGTCCTCCAGGGTCACCACCAGCTCGTGGCGGGCTGCGAGGCGGCGCATGAGGGCGGCGTCGAGGGGCTTGCAGAAGCGCGCGTCGACCACGGTGGGCGCCACGCCGAGGCCGTCGGCCACCAGGGGCGCCGCGCGCTGTGCGAGCAGCGCCCCGTAGCCGTATCCCACCAGGGCGACGCGCTCGCCGAGCTCGAGCACCTCGGCGCGGCCGACCTCGACCGGGCGGGGCACATCGGGCAGCGGGGTGCCGATGCCGGCTCCGCGGGGATAGCGCAGGGCGACCGGGCCGTCGATGCGCAGGGCGGTGTGGAGCATGTGCACCAGCTCCGCCTCGTCGCGCGGGGCCATGATCGTCATGTTCGGGATCGCCCGCAGGTAGGCGAGGTCGAACACCCCGTGGTGCGTGGGGCCGTCGTCGCCGACCAGGCCGCCGCGGTCGATCGCGAACACCACCGGCAGGTTCTGCAGGGCCACGTCGTGGGCGATCGGGTCGAAGGCGCGCTGCAGGAACGTGGAGTAGATGGCGCACACGGGGCGGAAGCCGGCGATGGCCAGGCCGCAGGCGAATACGACGGCGTGCTGCTCGGCGATGCCCACGTCGTAGGTGCGCTCGGGGAAGGCGTCCTTCATGTGCTGCATCCCCGTGCCCTTGAGCATGGCGGCGGTGATGCCCACGATGCGCGGGTCGGCCTCGGCCTCGCGCACCAGCGCCCGGCCGAAGACCTCGGTGTGGGCGGGCGGCGCCGGCCGGCTGGGGTGCGCGCGGCCGCACGACGGGTCGAAGGGCGTGGCGCCGTGCATCGCCTCGACGTGGGCCTCGGCGGGCTCGTAGCCCTTGCCCTTGGTGGTCTTGACGTGCACCAGCACGGGCCGCTCGCGCTCGAAGGCCACGCGCAGCGCCCGGCGCACCGCGGCGATGTCGTGCCCGTCGATGGGTCCGACGTAGGCGAAGCCGAGCGCCTCGAAGAGCGCCCCCTGCTCGAACCACAGCGCCTTGGCGGCGTCGCGCAGGTGCGTGCCGACGGCCTCGGCGCCGGGCAGGCGCGCCACCTTGCGCTCCAGCTCCTCGCGCACGCGCGTGAGCGTGGAGTCGACGCGGGCGCGCTGCAGCATCCCGGCCATCGCCCCGACGTTCTCGGAGATGCTCATGCCGTTGTCGTTGAGCACCACCACCAGCGGCGACCCCAGGGCCCCGGCCTGGTTGAGGCCCTCGTAGGCCATGCCGCCGGTCATGGCGCCGTCGCCGATGACGCACGCCACGCGGGTGTCGCTGCGGCCCGCCCGGCGCGCGGCCTCGGCGAGGCCGACGCCGTAGGAGACCGAGGTGGAGGCGTGCCCGGCGCCCATCACGTCGTGCTCGCTCTCGGCCCGGGTGAGGAACCCGCTCATGCCGCCGTGCTGCCGCAGGGTCGGGAAGCGCGGCAGGCGACCGGTGAGCAGCTTGTGCCCGTAGGCCTGGTGGCCCACGTCCCACAGGATCTTGTCGCGCGGGCTGTCCATCTCGCAGTGCAGCGCGATCGTGAGCTCGACGGTGCCGAGGCTGGCGCCGAGATGGCCGCCGGTCTGCGCGACGGTGGCGATGATCGCCTCGCGCATCTCGGTGGCGAGGGAGGCGAGCCGCCGGTCGGGGAAGGCGTCCTTCATGTGCTGCATCCCCGTGCCCTTGAGCATGGCGGCGGTG
>DATMJR010000428.1:0-11235 GCA_035553775.1 Miltoncostaeaceae bacterium
GCGGCCCCGGAGGTCGCGGTGGGTCACCAGCACCCGGCGCAGGGACGCCAGGCCCACCGGGCACCCGGGGCGCCAGACGCCCGGCGTCATCCGCGCGCGCACGTGCGCGGGCAGCGGGGAGACGCCGCCCACGAAGGGCGCGTCCTCGCGGGCGGCGTCTCCCCGCTGCCCGCGCACGTGCGCGCGCGGATGACGCCGGGCGTCTGGCGCCCCGGGTGCCCGGTGGGCCTGGCGTCCCTGCGCCGGGTGCTGGTGACCCACCGCGACCTCCGGGGCCGCGCCCGGCGGGGGGTGCTGGTGGTGCACCACGACGTCGCCCGGGACGTGCTGGGGGTGTTCCGCGCCCTCTACGCGGCGGGCGTGCCGATCCGCCGCATCCGGCCGATCGAGCACTACGGCGGCAGCGACTTCCGCTCCATCGAGGCCGGCAACACCTCGGCGTTCAACTGCCGCCGGGCCACGGGGTCGTTGCGCTGGTCGCAGCACGCCTTCGGGCGGGCGATCGACATCAACCCGATCGAGAACCCCTACGTGTCGCGGGGCCGCACGTCCCACCGCGACAGCATCCCGTACCTCGACCGTCGCCGGGTGCGCCCCGGGATGGCGGTCGAGGGCGGTCCCCTGGTGCGCGCGTTCGACGCCGCCGGGTGGTCGTGGGGGGGCCGCTGGTCCGAGCCCAGGGACTTCCAGCACTTCTCCGCCCGGGGCGGCTGACGGCACCCGGGTCCGCACAGCCGTGAGGCGGGGACGCGGTCGTCGCCGCCCGCGGTGCCGGCCACGGACGGGGACGGGACGGCCTCCGCCGGGGCGCGCGGATCCCGGTGCCCGTGACGCTCCTTGCCGCGGACGATCCGGCTGAGGCCGGATGATCCCCACCGAGCGGGGGCGCAGGGTGTGGGAGGACGAGCGGCCCGCGGAGGCGCCCGGACCGGACCGGTCCGCGGAGGACGCGTCACCCCCGGGTTCGGATCATGAGCGGATTCGGTGGGCTCTGCAGGCCGTCGCGGGCCTCGCCGTCCTCTGTCCTCGCGTAGAGCGGGCACCTCGACCTCCTCCTCGACCAGGCCATGGCCATCGGGGCGGCGGGTCTGCTGCGTGCGGCCGGCGTGATCATCCGGCGGTCGGCGCGGACGGGCGCCCGGGTACGGGGCGCTGAGCGGCGAGCGGTGAGCGGTGAGCGGTGAGCGGTGAGCGGTGACGGTCGTCGACGACGGATCACCCCCCGGCCGCCGGATGACGTAGCCGAACCCCCGCACGGTTTCGATGGGCGGCGCGGGCCGCCCCGCCAGCTTGCGCCGGAGGTAGCTCACGTAGATCTCGACGATGTTGGCCCGGCCGCCGAAGTCGTAGGCCCACACATGGTCGAGGATCTGCGCCTTGGGGACGGCCCTGCCGGCGTTCTCGACCAGGTACCGCAGCAGCGTGAACTCGGTCGGCGTCAGGCGGACTCCTCGCCCGCCACCCGCACCGCACGCGCGTCGTCGTCGATCTCCAGCCCGCCGACGCGCAGGGGCGCGCGCGGCGCGTCGCCGCCGCCCGCCCGGCGCAGCACCGCCCGCACCCGGGCCACGAGCTCCTCCCGGCTGACGGGCGTGGTGATGCAGGCGTCGGCGCCGAGACCGCGCCCGCGCACGGCGTCCGCGGGCGTGTCGCGTGCCGCCAGGAAGATCGTCGGCACCGCGCGTGGACGGGAAACGCGGCGGAACACCTCCCAGCCGTCGAGGTCCGGCAGCATCAGGTCGAGCAGCACGAGCGCGGGCGCGAAGCGCCGTGCCTCGGCCATGGCCTCCGCGCCCCCCGCGGCGGTGCGCACCTCGAAGCCCTCGTACCGCAGGGCGGTGGCCACGAGCGTGGTGACCGCCGCCTCGTCGTCCACCACCAGCACCCGCACCGGGCCGCCGTCCGCGGCCCGGACGCCGTCCGGGCCCGCCGCGGGCCGTGCCGCCGCCGCCGCCACGCTGCCCACCCTGCCACCTCCTGCCCGGGGACCGACCCCTGGCAGTGTGCGCCGCGGAGCTGAGAGCGGCCTGAGCGCCGGCCGGGAGTGCCGCGCCGGGCTCGCAGGATCGACGGATGGGGCGCGCGGCGCTACGGTGCCGACGGTCGGCGGCCGAAGGAGGGACATGGACGCGACACCACCACGCATCATGGTCGACGGCGAGGTCCTGCCGGCGGGCACGCCCGCCGCGATCCCGCTGGACGACGGGCTCGTCCGCGGCGACGGGGTCTTCGAGGGCCTCCGCTGCTACGACGGGCGCCTGCGCACGCCCCACGCCCACCTGGAGCGCCTGGCGCGCTCGGCCCGCGAGATCGACCTGCCCGTCGACCTGGAGGTGCTCGCGGCGGAGCTCGGCGCCTTCTGCGACGTGGTCCCCGCCTCGTGCGGCGTGCGCGTGATGCTCACGCGCGGCGGCCGGCGGATCATCCGGGAGGAACCGCTGCCCCGCCCCGCGGCCTCGTGGGAGCTGTCGCCGCAGTGGCACCGGCCCACCCCGCTGCTGTCGCATTCCAAGACGCTCTCGTACGCGGCCAACATGCAGGCGAACCGCCGCGCCCGCGCCGCGGGCGCCGACGAGGCCCTGTTCGTGGAGGCCGACACGGACCGCGTCCTGGAGGGCCCCACGTCGTCGTTCGTGTGGCTCGAGGGCGAGCAGCTCGTGGCACCGCCGCTGGAGCTGGGGATCCTCGACTCCATCACCCGCCGGCTGGTCGCCGAGGTGACGCCGCTGGCCGTGCGCCCGGCCACCCTCGCCGAGCTCGCCGACGCGGACGGCGGCATGCTGGTCTCGACGGTGCTCGAGTCGCAGCCGGTGCACGCCGTGACGGGCGTGGCCCGGTGGGACCCCGAGGGCCGGCGCCTGAGCGAGATCCGCGCGGCGCTGGGCGAGCTGGTGCGCGCGCGCACCGCCGACCCCGCGCCGGTCGCCACCCGCTAGGCGATCCGTTCCCGCACCCGCTCGCGCAGGCCTCCGGGCCTGCCGGGCTCGGCGACCTCGATGGCGACCTCCGAGCGGCGCTCGACGAGGGTCAGACCGGCGACCTGGTTGTCGAAGACGAGCCGGGTCGTCGGGGTCCAGCGGACGGGGGGATCGGACGCGCCCGCGAGCCGCGCCAGCAGACGCATCGCGGCGGCCGTGCCGCGGCGGCGGGCCAGCCGCAGCCCCCAGCGGTGCAGCGGCGGCAGCGGGTTGCGGAAGGGCGACGACACCACCTGCACCACGGGACACACCGCGCCCGTGCCGCGGGGGAACGCCATCCGGGCGACGTAGGCGTGGTGGACGTCGCCCGACAGCAGCACGATCGAGCCCGGCGGGCGGCCGTGTCGGCCCGCCGCGACCTCGCCCAGCCGCCCGAGCAGCCGCCGGAAGGACCGGTCGAAGGCGGCCCAGTGCTCCAGGTCGGCGCCCCGCCGCACGCTTTCACCGATCCGGGCCATCGTCCGTCCCCAGGCCCCGTCGCACACCCGCTCGCTCCACGCCTCCACGTGGTGGAGCGCGGGCAGCATCAGCACCGGGAGGCTCGACGCCACCACCAGGTGGTCCACGTCGCCCGACAGCTGCCGCTCCAGCCACTCCCACTCCGCGTCGTCCAGCATGTCGCGGCGCCCGTCGCCGAGCACCCGGCCGGCACGGGAGTCGACGACCACCAGGCGTGAGCCGCCGATGTCGCGGCAGTAGCTCCAGCGCGAGCCGTCCGTGGTGCGGCACCAGCGCCCCGCGGCCGCCCGCAACTCGTCGGTGAGGTCCGCCCCGTCCGCCACCGCGGCACGGATCAGGCCCTCGTCGTCGAGCTCCGACGGCGACAGGTTGCCGAGGTGCTGGAAGCACCAGTACGACATGTAGGCGCCGGTGATCCGCGCCTCCCACCACGGCTGGGCCCACATGTCGCGGCGCCAGGAGTCGGAGATGTTCCAGTCGTCGTGGACCTCGTGGTCGTCGAAGACCATCGCGGTGGGCACGGTGGACAGCAGCCAGCGCACCAGCGGGACCGACCACGACTCGCGGTAGAGCAGGCAGTACTCCTGGAAGTCCGCGGGGCCGTTGCCGGGCGGCAGGGTGGTGTCCCGGCGCGACTCGATGAGCGCGCGGGAGCGTGGCGCGCCCTCCTCCACGTACACCTGATCCCCGAGAAGCAGCAGCAGGTCGGGCAGGCGCGACGGATCGGCCAGCGCCCGGCGCGCGAGCGCGGCCAGCGCGTCGGGCCCCACCCCCTTGGGATGGTCGCCGGGGTCGAGCGTGTAGGGCGGCTCGTCGGGCAGGGACAGCCGGCAGCTCCCGAAGGCGATGCGGTGCGCGCGGTTGTCCTCGCCGAGGGTCCGGATCGTGGGCGGCGGCAGGGGCGACGCCGGGGGCGGCCACACGCACGCCCCGTCCAGGCAGACGTCGTAGGGGGTCGTGGTGCCGGGCTCGAGCCCGCGGACGCGCACAAGCGCGAAGTGGTGTCCCTCCACCGCGAAGGTGCGTGCCTCACGGCCGCACACCGAGACGCGGCAGGGGCGGTCCGTCTCGACCCAGACCGTGGCCTCCCGCGTGCCGACGTACCGCAGGAGCGGCCCGAGGAGCAGGACGGGGCTGTCGGTGGCCTCGGCGACCCGGTCAGGGTACCCCCCCGGGCCCCTGCGCATGAGGGGCGGCGGGGTGCGGTCAGGCCGGCGGTGCCAGCCCGCGCAGGGTGGAGGCCGCCTCCGCGACCACGCCGGCCAGGATCTCCTCGGCGCCCCGGGGGGCGTCCTCGATGAGCGCCGAGGCCTGACCGGCCCACAGCGCGATGTGCTCGGCGTCGTCCGCCCGGGCGGCCGCAGTGCGCACGTCGGCCCAGGCCGCCGCCTGGCGGGGCCACCCGAGCGGCTCCGGCCCGCTCTCGAGGCGGCGGACGATGTCGTTGGGCAGCCCGCGGGCGGGGCGGCCGCTGAGGGCGCAGATGATGCGGCTGTCGGTGTCGCGCGCGGCGCGCAACCGCGCCCGGTACGAGGGGGGCACCCCCGCCTCGCTCGCGCTGAGGAACCGCGTGCCCAGCTGCACGCCCGCCGCCCCCAGGCAGAGGGCGGCCGCGAGGCCGCGACCGTCCATGATGCCCCCGGCGGCCACGACGGGCACGTCGAGCTCGGCCACCAGGCGCGCCACCAGCGCGATGGTGCCCACGGACGGCAGCCCCCCCTCCGGTGGCGGCGCGAAGGTGGACCGGTGACCGCCCGCCTCCCATCCCTGCGCGACGACGGCGTCGGCGCCCGACGCGACGACGATACGCGCCTCCTCCACCGTGGTGACCATCGCGATCAGCGGCACGCCGGCGCCCCGTGCGAGATCCGCGACGGGTGCGGGGTCGCCGAGGCCCACGCTGACGGCGGCGGCGCCCGCCTCCAGGGCCGCCTCGACGAGCTCGCGCGGGCCGGAGGGCGGCGCGGCGGGGGGCGGCGTCGCCGGGGCGCCCTCGCGCAGGTCCCGCAGGACGGGGTCGAGGGCGTGCGGATCCGGATTGCCCTCGGTGGGGCCCGCCAGCAGGACGTTGACGCCCACCGGGCGCCCGGGGGCGAGGGTGCGCGCCTCCGTGACGGCCGCCGCGAGCGCGTCCCGCGACATCCCCATGGCGCCGAACACGCCGAGCCCGCCGCCGCGGGAGACGGCGGCGACCAGCGCGGGCGTGGTCGGCCCGCCCGCCATGCCGGCGAGCACGACCGGATGGCGGATGCCGAGGAGATCGGTGAGCGCGGTGCGGAACGGGGTGTCGGTCATGGGGTGATCGTATGCCCGTCCGCGCCCCCCGCGCGGCCTCTCCGGGATCCCCCGCATTGGCGCGGGCGTGGTGGCGGCCATAGCGTCGGCCACGAGGCGGCGGATCCGGCGATCCCCCGCGCCACCCCGGCACCCGCCGCCGGCATCCCGGAGACCGAAAGGCCGCGCATGGCCCGACCCAGCCTGTACGCGCTCACGTCGATCCAGTGGAACGACGTGGTGCGCGCGCTCAACGGCATCAAGTCCAGCGGCGTGTACGACGCGTTCACGCGGCGGCACAACCAGGCGATGATGGCGCCCACCCTGCTCCCGGGCGAGACCGGGACCCAGCGCAACGTGGCCCATCGGGGGCCGGCGTTCCTGCCCTGGCACCGCCAGGGCCTGGCGGAGCTGGACGAGGAGATGCAGCGGGTCGTCCCCGGCGTCCGGATCCCCTACTGGCCCTGGCACGCGGACGGCAGCGGGTGGCGCTCGGCGAGGGTGTGGACCCTCGTCGGTGGCAACGGCGACTCGCGCCAGTCGTACCGCATCACCACGGGCCCCTTCCGCTCCTGGACCTCGGTCCTGTGGAGCGCGAGCTCGGGCACCTTCTACAGCCGCGCCGGCATCAAGCGTCAGTTCGCGTCCAGCGGCGCGATGCCCGGCGCGCCGTCGATGGCGGTCGCCAACTACGACGTGTCGCCCTGGTCGGAGGGCTCGAGCGCGAGCCAGAGCTTCCGGCGGGCGCTGGAGAACAATCACAACACCGTCCACAACCTCGTGGGCGGCGACATGACGTCCGGCACGTCCCCCAACGACCCGCTCTTCTGGATGCACCACGCCAACGTCGACCGCCTGTGGGCCGTGTGGGAGGAGCGGTGGGGCGCCGTGTACCAGCCCGTGTCCGGCTGCGCACCCGGGCACAACCTCGACGACGCGATGCGCTTCCTGGTCGCCGCCGCGGCGACCCCGGCGAGCGTCCTGACCCCACCCGCCTACCTCTAGGGAGGATCCGTGAAGCGCACCCGCCGCCAGTTCCTGGCTGCCGGGCTCGCCGGCGCCGGCGCGGCCGCCGCGGCCGCCCTCCCCGTGGCCGGAGCCCGCTCCGGCGGTTCCGCGTCCGCCGCCCCGCCGCCCGCCGTCGACCGCTTCGTCCACCGCGGCCGGCAGATCGCGCTGTCGCACATGGGCGACACGCCGCTGCTGCAGGTGGACGGGCGCACGATGCCGCCCCACGTGCTCTCGTCGATCCGCGTCGGCGGGCAGCTCCGGTACACCTCGCACCTGCTGCCGTTCCGGGACGAGCCCGACGCCCGCCGGCTGGTGCGCGAGCTCATCGACGGCGAGGAACTCGACCTGTTCCGGCTGTAGGAGCCACCGCGCCGTGGCGTTCCCCCCATGCCCGGGGGAACCCCGGCCGCGACGTCGGGGTGCGGCACCCCCGGCGGCAGCGCCTCCTCGACGATGGGAGGTCTCCAACGTCGCCGCCCGCGCGCGGCACCCGGCCACCCCCCCGGCGGGGGCGTTCGTCGCCGCGCTGGCGCTGCTGCTCGTCCTCGCGGCGGTCGCGCTCGGCGGGTCGAAGAAGGGCCACGCTCGGGTGTGGTCGAGGCGGCACCCGACCAGGCCGCGCTGACCGCCGGCTGGTGGAACCGGGTCGCGGGGTTCCCGGCCGCCACGTCGCCCCTGGCGGCCGACGGCTGCGACGTGACCCAGGCCCGGGGAGGTGTGGTTCCTCGCCGGCGCGACGTCGAGCGAGCCCGTGCGCCGCCGCTGCACCGCCCCGGCGGGGACCGCCCTGGTGCTGCCGGTGGCCAACGCGCCGTGCTCGCCCGTGTCCGGTGACCCCGCCGACGTCGTGGGGTGCGTGACCGACCTGGCCGCCGGCCTCGGCCGGAGGAGCCCGCGCGCGCGGTCGACGGGCGGCGGGTCGCCGTCGTGCACGCCATCGCCGGCGTGTTCACGCTGAACGCGGTGACGGGCACGCCCTTCGCCACGCCCCGGGCCCCCCACGGCGGGGGCGGCCCCGCTGCCGCGGAGGGCGACCCGGTGTTCGTGCCGCCGCCTCTCCCCGGCCACCACGTGGTCCGGGTGTACGGCACCGCCGTCGACGGTGCCTTCGTGGCGACGGGTCCGGTACCACGTCACGGTCCCGCGCCCCCGGAAGGGCCGAACCGGCGGGCGCCGCGGCGGCCGGGCCGCCGCGGCGCCGCCCGTGATCAGTAGCGGTAGTGCTCGGGCTTGAAGGGCCCGTCCACCGGGACGCCGATGTAGCCGGCCTGGTCCTCGGTGAGGGTCGTCAGCTTCACCCCGAGCGCGTCGAGGTGGAGACGGGCGACCTTCTCGTCCAGGTGCTTGGGCAGCACGTACACCTGGCGCTCGTACTGGTCGTTCTTCGTGAAGAGCTCGACCTGGGCGATCACCTGGTTGCTGAACGAGTTCGACATCACGAACGAGGGGTGCCCTGTGGCGTTGCCGAGGTTCAGCAGGCGGCCCTCGCTGAGCACGATGATCGAGTGGCCGTCGGGGAAGACCCACTCGTCCACCTGCGGCTTGATGTTGTTCCGGCGCACCCCGGGCAGCGCGGCCAGGCCGGCCATGTCGATCTCGTTGTCGAAGTGGCCGATGTTGCCGACGATCGCCTGGTGCTTCATGCGCGACATGTGCTCGGGGCGGATGATGTTCCGGTTGCCCGTGCAGGTGATGAAGATGTCGGCGGTCTCGACCACGTCCTCCAGCACCGTCACCTGATAGCCCTGCATCGCGGCCTGCAGCGCGCAGATGGGGTCGATCTCGGTGACGATCACGCGCGCGCCCTGCGCCCGCAGGGACTCGGCGCAGCCCTTGCCGACGTCCCCGAAGCCGCAGACGACCGCCGTCTTGCCGCCGATCATCACGTCGGTGGCCCGGTTGATGCCGTCGATGAGCGAGTGCCGGCAGCCGTAGAGGTTGTCGAACTTGCTCTTGGTGACCGAGTCGTTGACGTTGATCGCCGGGAACAGCAGCTGCCCGATCTCCGCCAGCTGGTACAGCCGGTGCACGCCGGTCGTGGTCTCCTCGGTGACGCCCCTGATGCCCGCGGCGATCGTGGTCCAGCGCTGCGGGTCCTCGCGCAGTGAGCGGCGCAGCAGCTCCAGCACGATGCGGAACTCCTCGGACTCGGCCGAGTCCGGGTCGGGCACGGCACCGGCGCTCTCGTACTCGCGGCCCTTGTGCACCAGCAGCGTCGCGTCGCCGCCGTCGTCCAGGATCATGTTGGGGCCGCCGCCGTCGGGCCACCGCAGCACGGCTTCCGTGCACCACCAGTACTCCTCGAGGGTCTCGCCCTTCCAGGCGTAGACCGGCACGCCCTTCGGGTCCTCCGGGGTGCCGTACGGGCCCACCACCACGGCGGCGGCCGCGTGGTCCTGGGTGGAGAAGATGTTGCACGAGGCCCACCGGACCTCGGCGCCGAGGGCCACCAGGGTCTCGATCAGGACGGCGGTCTGGATCGTCATGTGGAGCGATCCGGTGATGCGGGCGCCCTTCAGCGGCTGACGGTCGGCGTACTCCGCCCGGATCGCCATGAGGCCGGGCATCTCGTGCTCGGCGAGGCGGATCTCCTTGCGGCCGAACTCGGCGAGCCCGAGGTCGGCGACCCGGAAGTCGGTCGCGAGCGGGACGGTCGTCGTCATACGGTCTCCGTGGTGTCGTGGTGCGCGGTGGTCGGTGCGTGCGCGGCGAGGAGCCGCTGGTGCTTGTGCTGCTCCCACCGCAGCCAGTCGGCGGGGGAAACGTCGTCCGGGCGGAGGGGCTCGGCCCGCAGCCAGCCGTCGACCGCATCGGCCAGCGCCCGGTCGTTCCGGAGCCTCAGGGCGAAGCCGACCTCGGCGAGGCCCAGGCCGTGCGTGTCGACGAGCTCGCGCAGCGTCCGCAGGCGCTGCAGCTCGGCGGCGCCGTACAGCCGGTAGCCGCCGGTGCTCCGCGGCGGCACCACCAACCCGGAGCTCTCGACGTAGCGCAGCATCCGCTGGGACCAGCCGGTGGTCTCGGCGGCCTCGGCGATCGTGAGGGTGGCCCCGGGCACGCGCCAACCCTAGCACTGCCGTGTCAAGGTTGCCGCCCCGCTACGGCTCCGGGTCCGCGTCGCGGGCGTCCCCGGCCCCGGCGGCGCCGCCACCGGCGGTGAGCACCACGGAGGGGGCCGAGCGCAGCACCGTGCCATGGGTCACGGCCTCCACGTTGGTGCCGTCGGGGTCGAGCAGGTAGGCGGCGTGATAGCCGGGGTGGTAGTCGCGGTCACCGGGGGGGCCGTTGTCCCGGCCGCCCGCCCCGAGGCCCGCGGCATGGAAGCGGGCCACCGCTTCGGTGCCGTCGGCCTGGAAGGCCAGGTGCAGACCCTGCGTGGGCGGCCCGTCCGCGCTGACGAACAGGTCGTCGGCGGCGAAGAAGCCCGGGCCCTCGTGGGTGATGCCCAGGCCGAGCGCCCCGAGGACCGCGGCGTAGAAGCGCCGGCTGGCGTCGAGGTCCGCCACGCGCAGGTGCACGTGGTCGATCAGCCGGCCCCGGTGGAACTGCATCCCGCCCTCCTCGCCCCGTCAGCGGACGCGCCCACCCTCGCACAGGGGGGCGCGCCGGGGGCGGGGGTGCCATGCGGCCGCACGCGGCACCACCGTCCGCGGCGCCACCCGGCCGCACGCGGCACCACCGTCCGCGGGCGCCACCCGGCCGCACGCGGCACCACCGTCCGCGGCGGCTACCGCAGACGCGGGTCGATGTAGACGTCATCGATCCGGATCGTCTCGTGCGTGTGCTTGGCGGTGATCCGGAAGCGGACGCGGGTGCTCTCCTCGCCCGACTTCTTCAGCCCGTAGCGCTTCGCGTCGAGCTTGAGGACCTTCGTGGGCCTCCAGTCCTCGCTGCCCCCGGCGTCGCCCACCTTCCAGCTCCGGTCCTCGCCCTTGTCGTCGACGTAGAGCATCTGCACCTCGACCTTGCCCCCCTTGTGCCCCCGGCGACCGGAGTAGGCGTAGAAGCGCATCGACCGGTGCGCGTCCGTCACGCACACGGGCGGGGTCAGGACGCTCGCGCCCGGCTCGAGCTGCAGGGCCAGGTCCCCGGTGTCACCCGAGTCCTCCTCGTACTCACCGCCGTCCTCGTCGCGGACGACCGAGACCGCGCCCTCGAATGTCCAGCCGGGCGACCCGTTGTCGAAGTCCCCGCCCTCGATCAGCCAGTAGAGGCCGTTGTCCTTGTAGTCCCGGAAGTGGGTGTCGTACGTCTGGTCGGTGCAGGCGGCCGAGGCGACCGGCACGGCGGCCAGGCCGGCGACGAGGGCGAGCGGGACGAGGGCCAGGCGGCGACGCAGGGAGGTCACGAGGAGTCCTTTCGTGGTGACCGGTGGGACGCAGGGGATGATGCGCCCGGGTTCTGACGCGCCCGAGGGGGCGTAGAGGGATCTCACCCCGCCCCGGCGCCCGGGCGGCGAGGGCCCCATACGATGCGCCCCTGACCACGCCGCCCGTCAGCCCCCCGCGACCGGGCC
>DATMJR010000429.1:0-3867 GCA_035553775.1 Miltoncostaeaceae bacterium
GCCCGGGGCGGGCCTCGGGGTGGTACTGCACCGAGAAGGCGCGCAGCTCGGGCACGGCGAGGCCCTCGACCGAGCCGTCGAACAGGCTGGTGCGGGTGACCTCCACGCCGTCGGGCAGGGGGTCGGCGACCACGGCGTAGCCGTGGTTCTGCACGGTGACCTCGACGCGCCCGTCCTCGGCGCGCTGCACCGGGTGGTTGGCGCCCCGGTGCCCGAAGGGGAGCTTCTCCGTGCGCAGCCCGAGCGCGTGGGCGAGCATCTGGTGCCCGAGGCAGATTCCGAAGACGGGCACCTCCCCCAGCACGCCGCGCACGGCCTCGATGACCGGCGTCACCGCGGCCGGGTCGCCCGGGCCGTTGGAGATGAACACCCCGTCGGGCCCCCGGGCGAGGATCTCCTCGGCCGTGGTGCCCGCCGGCACGACGTCCAGCCGCGCGCCGGCGTTGACCAGGCCGTTCGAGATGCTCGTCTTCATGCCGCAGTCGATGGCCACCACGTGGGGCCCGTCCTGCCCCAGCGATCGGGCCGGGCCGGCGGCACCGGTGGCCAGGTCGTGGCCGTCCAGCCCCGGGTGCGCGCGCACGCGGGCGAGCAGCTCCTCGGGGTCCAGCTCGCTGGAGACCCCGCCGCGCATCGCCCCCCGGTCGCGCAGGTGCCGCACCAGCCGGCGCGTGTCGACGTCGTCGAGGGCGACGACGCCCTGGTCGCGCAGCCAGGCGCACCATCCCCAGGGGCCCCCGGAGCCGGGCGCGTCGCCGGCGCGCGCCATCACCACCGCCTCGGGCCAGGCGCGGGCGCTCTCCATGCCCTCCGGGCCGGCGCCGTAGTTGCCCACCATGGGGGCCGCGAAGCACAGCAGCTGGCCGCGGTAGGAGGGGTCGGTGACCGCCTCCTGGTAGCCGGTCATGCCGGTGGTGAAGACCATCTCGCCGAGGGCCGTGCCCGGCGCCGCGACGGAGCGGCCCTCCAGGACCAGGCCGTCCTCGAGCACGAGGTGACCTACTGCATGCGCCATGCGACCTGCCCTCCCGCGATCGTGAGCACCACGCGGCCGGTGAGTTCCCGGCCCAGGAACGCCGAGTTGCGCGACTTGGACCGGAACCCGCCCTCGCCCACCGTCCAGCGGGCCTCCGGGTCCACCAGCGCCACGTCGGCGACCGACCCCTCGGCGAGGCTCGGTGCCGGCAGGTCGACCACGCGCGCCGCGTCGGCGCCCAGCCGCCGCGCGAGCGTCTCCAGCGGGAGCCGCCCGGTGCGGACCAGGTCGGTGTGGAGCACCGCGAAGGCGGTCTCCAGCCCGGTGACGCCGAAGGGCGCCTCCTCGAAGGGCAGCTCCTTCTCGGAGGCCCCGTGGGGCGCGTGGTCGGTGGCGATGCAGTCGATGGTGCCGTCGGCGAGGGCCTCCAGCAGCGCCTCGCGGTCGTCCCGCCCGCGCAGCGGCGGGTTCATCTTGCGCGTCGTTGCGTCCAGGGAGGCGGCGTCCTCGTCGCAGAGCAGCAGGTGGTGCGGCGACACCTCGGCGGTCACCCGCACGCCCGCCTCCTTGCCGCGGCGGACCTCGTCCACGGTGGCGCGCGCCGAGACGTGGCAGATGTGGATGCGCCCGCCCTCCAGCCGGGCCAGCGCGACGTCGCGCGCCACCATCACGCTCTCGGCCTCGGAGGGGATCCCGGGCACGCCGAGTCGCGCGGACACCGCGCCCTCGTGCATCGCCCCGCCCGCCGCCAGCCGCGGCTCCTCCTCGTGCAGCACCAGCGGCAGCCCGGCCAGGCGCTGGTACTGCAGCGCGCGCCGCATGACCCGGGCGTCCCACACCGGCCGGCCGTCGTCGCTGAGGCCCGCGGCGCCGATGGCGGCGAGCTCGGCGGCCTCGGTGAGCTCGTGCCCCTCCTGCCCGCGCGTGATCGCGCAGAAGAAGCCCACGCGCACCGCCGCCTCGCGCGCGGCGAGCTCCAGCAGCGCCACCAGGCCCTCGGGGTCGTCGAGGGGCGGCTGCGTGTTGGGCATCCCGACGATCGTGACGAAACCGCCCGCCGCCGCGGCCGCGGTGCCCGAGGCGATGTCCTCGGTGTCCTCGCGGCCCGGCGTGCGCAGGTGGACGTGCGGGTCCACGAAGCCCGGCAGGGCGACGAGCCCCCGTCCGTCGACCTCGGGGAGCCCGTCCGGCGCGCCGCCGATGCGGCCCTCGCGCACCACCAGGTCGCCCACACGGTCGATGCCCGCGACGGGGTCGAGGATCCGCGCGCCACGCACGACGAGGCTGGCGGCGGGACCGGGGCGCTGCGCCAGGCGGACGCTCACGCCGCCACCGCCGCGGTGACCGCCTCCGGCGCGCGTGTGGCCTCGCCCCCGTGCGCCAGCAGGTCGTACAGCACCGCCATCCGCACCAGCATGCCGTTCTCCACCTGCACCGGCACCAGCACCGAGGGGTCGTCGGCCAGCGCGTCCGAGATCTCGACGCCGCGGTTCATGGGACCCGCGTGCATGACCAGCTGCCCGGGACGCAGGCGCTCGTGCCCGACCCCGTACTGGCGCGCGTACTCCCGCAGCGAGGGCACGAAGCCGCCCTTGCCCATCCGCTCCAGCTGCATGCGCAGCACGTACACCACGTCCGCCTGGGCGATGTCGCGGATGTCCCAGGAGGTCTCCACGCCCAGGCCGGCCTCCGCGTCGCGCGGCAGCAGGGTGGGCGGCGCGACGAAGGTCACCCGCGCGCCCATCGTGCGCAGGGCGATCGCGCCCGAGCGCGCCACGCGGGAGTGCAGGACGTCGCCGACGAAGGCCACGTGCAGCCCGTCCAGCCGTCCCGCCCGGCTGCGCAGCGTGTACAGGTCGAGCAGCGCCTGCGTGGGGTGCTCGTGGGTGCCGTCCCCGGCGTTGACCACCGCCGCGCGGGTGTAGCGGGCGGCGGCCGCGACGGCGCCGGCGGCCCGGTGGCGGATGACGAGCGCGTCGGGCTGGTAGGCGTCGAGCGTGAGGATCGTGTCCTTGAGCGTCTCGCCCTTGTCCACGCTGGAGCCGGACGCCTTGACGTTGATCACGTCCGCCGACAGGCGCTTGGCGGCCAGCTCGAAGGACGTGGCCGTCCGCGTGGACGACTCGAAGAACATGTTGATCACGGTGCGGCCGCGCAGCGTGGGCACCTTCTTGATGTCCCGCCGCATCACCTCGCCGAAGCGCTCGGCCAGGTCGAGCATGCGGATGATGCCGTCGCGGTCCAGGTCGCCGATCGCGACCAGCGAGCGCCTGCTCATCGGTCCCCCCCTCGGAGCACGACCTCGTCGGCCCCGTCGGTCTCGGTCAGCCGCACCGCGACGCGCTCGGTGCGCGCGGTCGGGATGTTCTTGCCCACGTAGTCCGGCCGGAAGGGCAGCTCCCGGTGACCCCGGTCGACCAGCACCGCCAGCTGCACCAGCGGCGGCCGGCCGAAGTCGAACAGGGCGTCGATGGCCGCCCGCACGGTGCGGCCGGTGTAGAGCACGTCGTCGACCAGGACCACGGCGCGGTCGGAGACGGGGAACGGCAGGTCGGTCTCGCCCACCACCGGCAGGGCGCCCGCGCCGACGTCGTCGCGGTAGAGCGCGATGTCGAGCGTGCCGAGGTCCGGCCGCACGCCGGAGTAGCGCTCCAGCTGGTCGGCCAGCCGGGTCGCCAGGGGCACGCCGCGGCGGTGGATCCCCACCAGGGCCAGGCGGGCCGGGTCGGCGTGGCGCTCGAGGATCTCGTGCGCGATGCGCGCGATGGTGCGGCGGAGCTGGTCGGCCTCGACCAGCAGGGTGCCGCCCGGTGCGGCCGCAGGCGGCGGCGCCGCGGCCTGGGGTGCGCGAGGTTCGATGTCCGCTCCTTCCCGGTCTCACGGGGCCGGTC
>DATMJR010000430.1:0-4866 GCA_035553775.1 Miltoncostaeaceae bacterium
GGCCACGGCATCGCCCTCCCCCGCCCCGGGCGCGGGCAGGGCGATGCCGTGGCCCACGCGGCGCTCCTCGTCGGCGTCCAGCTCGCGGGCGGGCAGGTGGGCGAGGGCCGACCGCAGCGGCACCCCGGGGACGGTGCCGGCGACGTCCGGGGCCACGGCCTCCGCGACGTCCAGTGTCCCCACCGAGGTGCGCCGCAGGGCGAGGCAGTAGCCGCCGCAGCCGAGGGCCTCGCCCAGGTCGACCGCGATCTGCCGCAGGTAGGTCCCCTTGCTGACGCGGGCCTCGATCACGGCGTCGCCGGCCGGCCGGTCGTAGGACACGAGTCGGATGTCGTGCACGACCACGGACCGTACCGGCGCCTCGACCACCTCGCCGCGCCGCGCCCGCCGGTAGAGCCGTTCGCCCTCCACCCTGACGGCGGAGTGGGCCGGCACCCGCTGGCGCTGCTCCCCCCGCATCGCCGCGACGGCGGCGGCGACGGCCTCCGGGTCCGGGAGGGTGCCGCCCGGCGTCAGGGGCCCCTCCGGGTCGCCGGTCGCCGAGCGCGTGCCCAGGCGCACCGTCGCGCGGTAGCCCTTGGGCAGGTCGCTGAGCCACGGCGCCAGGCGTGTCGCCCGCCCGGCGAGCACCACGAGCAGGCCCGTCGCGAAGGGGTCGAGCGTCCCCGCATGGCCCACCCGTGTGCGCCGGGGCAGGTTGCGGCGGACGGTGGCGACGACGTCGTGCGAGGTGGGCCCGGCCGGCTTGTCCACGAGCCAGGCCGCGGCCAGGTCGTCAGGCATCCGGTGGCGGCGCGCCGTCCAGCTGGGCGGCGACGCTCGCGCCGAGCCACGCGAGAAGGTCCTCGGGCGCGCGCGCCGTGGAGAACCCGGCCGCGGCCCGGTGCCCGCCGCCGCCGTCGACGCGGGCGATCGCCGACACGTCCAGGCGCGGATCGGCCGAGCGCAGGGAGACGCGGTAGGCGCCCGGGCGCAGCTCGCGCACGAGCGCGGCCGCCGACACCCCGCGCGTCGCGCGCATCACCTCGACGATGCCCTCGGTGTCGTCCCCGTGGGCGTCGCGGAAGTCGTCGGGGCCGAGCACCGCGGCGAGCATGCGCCCGTCCGCCAGGGGCCGCATGCGGCTGAGCGCCAGCCCGAGCAGCCGCTGCCGCTCGACGGGCTGCCGCTCGTACAGCCGCTGCGCGACGTCGCTCGGGTCGACGCCGGCCAGGAGCAGCCGCGCGGCGATGCGGTGGGCCTCGACCCCGGTGTTCGAGTAGCAGAAGCGCCCGGTGTCGGTGAGCAGGCCGACGTACAGCGGGAGCGCCGTCCGTTCGTCGATCCCCCAGCCGGCGGCCTCGAGCACGTGCACGACCACCTCGGCGCTGCTCGACGCCGCGGGCTCGACCAGGTTGAGGTGCCCGAACCGGGTGTTGTCGTGGTGGTGGTCGATGTTGACCAGCAGCCGCACGCCCTCGTGCGGCGGGCGCTCGTCGGCCCAGAGCCGCAGGGCGCTCGCGCAGTCGACGGCGACCAGGATGCGGTCGGCGGCGTCCGCGGGCAGGCCGTGCCCCACCTCCTCACCGGGTCCGAACATGAACGCCAGGTCCTCGACCACCGGCTCGGGGTCGGGATGGCACATCACCGAGTCCTGGCCGGCCGCGACCAGCGCGCGGTGCAGCGCGAGCATGGAGCCGAGGGCGTCGCCGTCGGGGTTGCGGTGCGAGACCACCGTGACGCGGGCGCCGGGTGCGGCGAGCACCTCGGCCACCTCGGCCGCGGTGACGTCGCGCGACTCGTCCGGCGCGGACGGGTGGCCGTCGCGGGCGTGCGTCACCACCGCACGCCCTCCTCGCCGGGAGGCTCCTCGTCCTCGGGCGGCGGGGGCGGCGGTTCCGCGCCCGAGGACGGCGCCAGCTCGTCGATGAGCCGCGACACCCGCCGGGCGCGGTCCTGCGTGAGGTCGTAGACGAACTCCAGGCGGGGCGTGTGGCGGGTGCGCATCTCCCGGCCCACGCGGCTCTGGAGCAGGCCCCGCGCCGCCTCGAGCGCGCGCTGGCTCGGCTCCCGCTGGGCCTTGGTCAGCGTCGTGAAGTAGACCGTGGCGACCGCGAAGTCGGGCGAGGCCTCCACGTCGGTGAGCGTCACGAACCCCAGGCGGGGGTCCGAGAGGTCACGGGCGATGGCCTCCGCCAGCACCTCGCGGATCACCTCCGCCCCCCGCCGCCGCCGGTTGGATCCCACTGTCAGTCCTCCCCGAGCGACAGGTGGGGCTCGTCCGAGACCGGGATGACCTCCCGGCTCTCCCCCACCACCTGGAACACCTCGTCGCCGTTCAGCCAGCGGCTGAGGGCCTCCACCCGCCCGCCGACGTCGGCGGCGTCCCGCCCCACCACCGCGGCGGTGATGCGGGCGCGCTGCCACAGGTCGTGGTGGTCGACCTCCGCCACCGCGCAGCCGAAGCGGCGGGCCATCGTCTCCTTGACCCGCCGCAGCTCCCGGCGCTTGTCCTTCAGCGAACCGCCGGCCGGCAGGTGGAGGTCCACGCTGACCGTGCCGACGTATCCCGCGCCCATGACCGCGCCGCGTCCCGGCGCGGGATCAGGCGCCGGCCTCCCCGGCGGGCGCCTGCGCCGTCCGGGCCACCTCGCGCAGCTCGAACGCCTCGATGACGTCGCCGTCCTTCACGTCGTTGAAGTCCTGCAGCAGGATGCCGCACTCGAAGCCCTGCCCGACCTCGCGGACGTCCTCGTTGACGCGGCGCAGCGAGGCGATGTTGCCCTCGAAGACGACCGTGCCCTCCCGGACCAGGCGCGCTCGCGACGAGCGCCGGATGAGGCCGTCGGTGACGTAGCACCCGGCGATCGTGCCGAGGCGGCTCGAGCGGAAGGTCGCGCGGACCTCCGCGGAGCCGATCGTGTCCTCCACGATGTCGGGCTCGAGCAGGCCGACCAGCGCGTCGCGGACGTCCTCGATGGCGCGGTAGATGACGCGGTAGGTGCGCACGTCCACGCCCTCGCGCTCGGACAGCAGCTTCGCCTCGGGCCGCGGCCGGACGTTGAAGCCGATGATGATCGCCTGGGAGGCGGCCGCCAGGTTGACGTCCGACTCGGTGATCGCACCGACGCCCGTGTGGATGATGCGCAGCCGCACCTCGGTCTGCTCCACCTTGCCCAGGGCGTCCACCAGCGCGCCCACGGAGCCCTGCACATCGCCCTTGACGATGATGTTGAGCTCCTTGAGCCCGCCCTCCTTGATGCGGGCGAACAGGTCGTCCAGCGACACCGGCGAGCGCCGGTTGGCGAGCTCCTCCGCCCGCAGGCGCTGGGAGCGCTCCGAGGCCGACTGGCGCGCGGTGCGCTCGTTCTCGACCACGCGGAACTTGTCGCCGGCGTCGGGGACGCCGGACAGGCCGAGGATCTCGACGGGCACGCTCGGCCCCGCCGACGGCACGGGCTCGCCGTTGTAGCTGTTCATCGCCCGGACCCGGCCGAAATGCTCGCCGGCGAGCAGCACGTCGCCGACCCGCAGCGTCCCGCGCTGCACCAGCACGGTGCAGACGGGGCCGCGGCCCGGGTCGAGGCGCGACTCGATGACGGTGCCCGAGGCCGTGGCCCCGGGGTTGGCCTTGGGGTCGGCGTCGGCGTCGGCGACCAGCACGATCGTCTCGAGCAGGTCCTCGAGGCCCGTGCCCGCCAGCGCGGACACGTTGATGAACTCGTGGGTGCCGCCCCACTCCGCGGGGATGACGTCGCGCTGGGACAGCTCCTGGCGCACGCGGTCGGGGTTGGCCCCCGCCTTGTCGATCTTGTTGACGGCGACCAGGAACGGCACCTCGGCGGCGCGCGCGTGGTCGATGGCCTCCAGGGTCTGGGGCATCACGCCGTCGTCGGCCGCGACCACGATCACGGCGACATCCGTGATCTTGGCGCCGCGCGCGCGCATGGCGGTGAAGGCCTCGTGGCCCGGCGTGTCGAGGAAGGTGATCTCCCGCGGGCCGTGGTGCACCTGGTAGGCGCCGATGTGCTGGGTGATGCCGCCGGCCTCGCCCGCCGCCACCTCGGTCTTGCGGATGGCGTCCAGGAGCGAGGTCTTGCCGTGGTCGACGTGGCCCATGACCGTGACGACCGGCGCCCGGGCGACCAGGTCGGCCGGGTCGTCCTGGAAGGACTCGGCCACCTCGATCTCGTCCTCGGCGTGCACGATGCGCACCTTGCGCTCGAGCTCGTCGGCGATGAGCTCGATGGCCTCGTCCGACAGCGACTGGGTGAGCGTGACCATCTCGCCCATGCCCATCATGACCTTGATGATCTGGGCCGAGGAGACGTCCAGCAGGTCGGCGACCTCCTTGGTGTTCGCGCCCGAGGGCACCTCCACCAGGGGCAGCTCGGCCGCGACGACGCTCTGACGCGACTCCTCGCGGTCCGCACCGCCGCCGGCGCCACGGCCACGGCCACCGCGGCCGGGACCGCCGGAACCGCGCCGGCCGGCCTGTGCGTCGATCACCACGCGGCGCCGGCCGGGCCGGCCGCCGCGGCCGGGTCCACCGGGGCCGCCGCCGGGGCGTCCGCCCTGGCCGGGACCGCCGAAGCCGCGGCCGGGACCGCCGCCGGGGCCGCCGGGGCGGCCACCGCGGTTGCCCTGACCCGGTCCTCCGCCGCCACGGCCGGGGGCCTGGGCCGGCCCGCGGCCGCCATTGGCGGCGATGTCGGCACGGCGCATGCCCTCGTTGCCGTTGCGCCGCTCGGGCGTGGCCGGGCGGCCGCCCTCCTCGGGGCGGGTGCGCCCGGCGTCACCGCCCTCACGGCGGGTCTCCCGGGAGGACGGCGCGCCGGCCGCGGGGCGCGCGGGCGGTGCGGGGGCCGGCGCCGCGGGCGTCACCGG
>DATMJR010000431.1:0-10844 GCA_035553775.1 Miltoncostaeaceae bacterium
GTCGCGACCGGGTGGCGACCTGCACGTCCCGCATCGCCGCGATCGGCGGCACCCGGCTCGCGCGCAGGGCCGGCCCGACGGCGGCCACCAGCGTGACCACGACGCCCACCACGAGGCCGACGATGATCGTGCGCGGCGCCACCTGCAGGGTCGTGTCGGGCAGCGCGGCGCCGAACAGGTCGAACAGCGCCTGAAGGCCGACCGCGACCCCGATGCCGAAGAGGATCCCCACCACCGAGGCGATCAGCCCGATGAGGAGGGCCTCCACCAGCACCGAGCCCACCACCTGCCGCTGCGACGCCCCCACCGCGCGCAGCAGGCCCACCTGCCGGGTGCGCTGGGCGACCGTGATCGCGAAGGCGTTGAAGATGATGAAGGCGCCGACGAACAGCGCGATGCCGGCGAACACCAGCAGCGCGTTGCGGAAGATGTCCACGAACACCTGGAACTCGTCGCTGGCCTCGTCCGTCGCCTGCTGCCCGGTGATCGCCTCGTAGCCGGCCGGCAGCACCTGCGCGACCCGCCCGGCGAGCTCCTGCTGCTCCACCCCGGGCTTCGCGGCGATCTGGATGCTGTTGAAGGCGGTGGCGTCGAAGACGCGCTTGGCGGTCGGCGGGGTGAACGCCGACAGCGTGGCGCCGGCGAGCGACCCGGAGTCCCCGAAGGTGGCGATTCCCGACAGGCGGTACTCGTCCGACCCGGTGGCGGTGATGATGCGCACGCGGTCACCGACCGCGAAGTCCTCGGCGCCGGCGGTCTCGGAGTCGATGACGACCTCGTCCGCGGCGCGCGGCGGTGCGCCCTCGATCATGCGCAGCGGGTTGATCTCGTCGTCGTCGACCCAGCTGAACCCCAGCGCCGGGGGGCCGGCGAGGCCCGCCGGCTCGCCGTCCTTGCCCACGATCTGGGCCTGCCCGGCGTAGCCCCCGGCCGCCGCGCGCACGCCCTCGACGCCCTGCACGCGCGGCAGGAGTTCCTCGGGCACCGGCTGGCGGTCGGCGGCGGAGACGGTCTCGACACCGCGGACCTCCACGGACACGCCCTGGCCCGCGGTGCTGAAGACCTCGTCGAAGGCCTTGTTGATGGTGTCGCCCAGGACGAAGGCACCCGCGACGAAGCCGACGCCGAGCACCACCGCCAGCGAGGTGAGCGCCAGCCGCAGCCGGCTGGCGGCGAGATTGCGACGGGCCTGGCGGAAGATCACGACCGCGTCCCCGGGATGGCCGTGATCGCCTTCATCCGGTCGAGGATGGTGTCGGCGCTGGGCGCGTCCAGCTCGTCCACGATGCGCCCGTCGGCGAGGAACAGCACCTGGTCCGCGTAGGACGCCGCGGTGGGGTCGTGCGTGACCATCACGATGGTCTGCCCGAACTGGTCGGAGGCCTGGCGCATGAAGCCGAGCAGCTCGGCGCTGCTGGTGGAGTCCAGCTGGCCGGTGGGCTCGTCGGCGAACACGATCTTGGGCCGGGACGCCAGGGCCCGGGCCGCCGCCACACGCTGCTGCTGGCCGCCCGACAGCTCCGAGGGCCGGTGCGCGAGCCGGTCGTGCAGGTTGAGCGCGTCGACCACGCGGCCGAGCCACTCCTCGTCCGGCTGACGGCCCGCGATGTCGAGCGGCAGCACGATGTTCTCGCGCGCCGTCAGCGTGGGGATCAGGTTGAACGCCTGGAAGACGAAGCCCACCGAGTCCCGGCGCACCTGGGTGAGGCGCTTCTCGGACAGGCCGGTGATCTCCGTGTCGCCGATCCACGCCCGGCCGGCGGTGAGCCGGTCGAGCCCGGCCATGCAGTGCATCAGCGTCGACTTGCCGGATCCCGACGGGCCCATGATCGCGGTGAACCGGCCCGCGGGGAAGTCGCGGGTGATGCCGCGCAGGGCGTGGACCTTCGCCTCGCCGGCGCCGTACACCTTTTCGGCGTCCTCCACGCGGGCCGCGTACGTGGTCGCCGCAACGGTCTCGATGGTGCTCACGGATCCTCCGTGGGTCGTGATCGGCCGCGGGGCGCGGGGGCCGCGTTCGTGGCCGGGGGGGAGCCCTAACCCAAACATCCCGGGCGCCGGAGGACACGGGGGTTTCCCGCACTGTTCACGCGGGCGCGCCCCGCATCTTCGGCCGGGCGGCGCCCGGCGGTGCCCGCCAGCCGGGGCCCGCGGGGCGGGCTCCGCCCCGCGTTACGCGGCGGTGCCCGTCTCGCCGAGCGCGGGCAGCACGCGGGCGAGCGTGCCGACGAGGCCGTCCAGGTCGGCCTCCCCCACCACCAGCGGCGGCAGGAAGCGCAGCGTGCGCGCCGAGGTGTTGTTGACCAGGTAGCCGGCCTCCAGCAGCGCCGCGACGGCGTCGGCGGCGCGCGGGCGGGGCAGATCGATCGCGCACATCAGCCCGCGGCCACGGGCCTCCGTCGCGAGACCGGCATCCACCAGGTCCTGCAGCCCGGCCAGCAGGCGCGCCCCCTTCGCCCGCACCCCGTCCTGCAGGGAGGGCGCGGCCAGCACCCGGCAGGACGCGAGCGCCGCGGCGCACGCCAGCGGGCCGCCGGCGAAGGTGGAGCCGTGGTCCCCCGGCGCGAACACCGCGTCGTGGGGCGGTCGCGCGGTGACGGCTCCGATGGGCACGCCGCCGCCGAGGCTCTTGGCCAGGCACATCACGTCCGGCTCGATGCCCGCCTCCTGGTACGCCCACAGCGGACCGGTGCGGGAGAGCCCGGTCTGCACCTCGTCCAGCACCAGCAGCGCGCCGTGACGGTCGGCGAGCGCCCGCGCGAGGCGGAGCATCTCGGTCGGCACCGGGTGCACGCCGACCTCGCCCTGCACGACCTCCATGAAGATCGCCGCGGTGCGCCCGGACACGGCCGCCTCCAGCCCCTCCAGGTCGTCGCGTTCGACGTGGCGCACCCCGGGCACCAGGGGCGCGAACGCCGCCTGCTTGTCCGGCTGCCCGGTGAGCGACAGGGCGCCGTAGGTGCGGCCGTGGAAGCCGTCGACGAGCGCCACCACCTCCGGCCGCTCCGGGCCGCCGTGCTTGCGCACCAGCTTGAGGGCCGCCTCGTTGGCCTCGGTGCCGGAGTTGCAGAAGAACACCCGCCCGCCCATGGCGTTGTCGCGGATCCACTCCGCGAGCTCCACCATCGGCTCCGTGTAGTAGAGGTTGCTGACGTTGACCAGCCGGCCGGCCTGGTCGCGGATGGCCTCCACCACCTCGGGGTGGCAGTGGCCGACGTTGATCATGGAGATGCCGGCCATGCAGTCGACGTAGCGGCGGCCCTCGGCGTCGTAGAGGTGCGCCCCCTCCCCGCGGACGAACGCCACCGGCTGGCGCCGGTAGTTGGACATCAGGGCGGCGCGCTCCCGCGCGACCAGCGTCTCGTCGATCACCGGGTGATCTTGGTGCCGATGCCGGCCTCGGTGAAGAGCTCCATCAGCACCGAGTGCGGCACCCGGCCGTCGACGATGTGCGCCGCGCTCACGTCGTTGGTGATCGCCTCGCGCACCGCGGCCAGCTTGGGGAGCATGCCGCCGGAGATGGCGCCGGAGGCGAGCATGTCCTCCAGCTGGCCCAGCGAGCACTCCGAGACCACCGAGGCGGGGTCGTCGCCGACGCGCCGGATGCCCTCGACGTCGGTCAGGAAGATCACCTTGCGGGCACGGAGCGCCGCGGCCAGGTGGCCGGCGACGGTGTCGGCGTTGATGTTGTAGCTCTGGCCGTGCTCGTCGACGCCCACCGAGGCGACGACCGGGACGAAGTCGGACAGCCGCTGCAGCACCGTGGGGTCGATCCCGGCGACGCGCCCCACGAAGCCGAGGTCCACCGAGGAGGAGGCGCGGTCGGCGCGGATGAGCCGGCCGTCGTCGCCCGCCAGCCCCACCGCCTGCACGCCCGCGACGTGCAGCTGGGCGACGATCTCCTTGTTGACCTTGCCGACCAGCACCATCTTCACCAGCTCCATCGTCGGGGCGTCGGTGACGCGCAGCCCCTCGTGGAACCGCACCTCGAGCCCGAGGCGGTCCGAGTAGCGGGAGATGTCGGGGCCGCCGCCGTGCACCACGACCGGGTTCATGCCCACGAGCTTCAGCAGGGCGACGTCGCGGGCGAACGAGGCCTTCAGCTCGGGGGCGACCATCGCGGCGCCGCCGTACTTGATGACGATGGTGGCGCCCGCGAAGTCGCGGATGTAGGGAAGCGCCTCCAGCAGCACCCCGACGCGCTGCTCGATGCCCGCCCGCCGCCCGTCGCCGCCGGCGGCGGCGCTCACGTGTGGTACTCCGCGTTGAGCGTCACGTAGGCGTGGCCGAGGTCCGACGCCCACAGCGCGTACTCCGCCGTGCCGCGGCCGAGGTCGATCTCGACGTCGTACTCGGGCCGCTCCATCACGCGGGCCAGGGCGGGGTCGCCGGCGGGGACCCCGTCGAACGACACGCGCAGGTCCACAGGCACGCCCGGGCGGGCGGCGAGCGCCTGTCCCACGGCCTGCGAGATGCGGCCCCAGTTGGGGTCGCGGCCGAACACGGCGGTCTTCACGAGCGCCGACTCGCCCACCGCGCGGGCCACCGCCTCGGCCTCCCCGGACTCGCGCGCGCCGCGCACCACCACCCGCACCGCGTGCTCGGCGCCCTCGCCGTCCTTGACCATCTGGATCGCGGTCCACCGGCACACGGCCGCCAGCCCGTCGCCGAACCGCACCAGGTCGGCGCCGGTCAGGGGCGGGCCCGCCCCGTTGGCGAGCACCAGCAGCGTGTCGGAGGGGCTCATCTGGCCGTCGACGCTGATGCGGTTGAAGGCGCGGGCGGCGGCCGACCGCGTCGCGGCCGCGAGGTCCTCGGCCGCGACGGCGGCGTCGGTCGTGACGAAGGCGAGCATGGTCGCCATCGTCGGCCGGATCATCCCCGCGCCCTTGCCGGCGATGCCGATCGTGACCTCGCCGGCGCCGAGCGAGAGCCGGAAGGCCCCGCCCTTGGGCCAGGCGTCCGTGGTGCAGATCGCCCGCCCGAAGTCCCCGCCGCCGTCGGGGGCGAGCCGGCCGGCCACCGCGTCCACCGCGGGCAGCACGCGGTCGAGGTCGAGGCGCTCGCCGATGGTGCCGGTGCTGCACACGGCCACCGCCTCCTCCGGCAGGCCGGCGCCCGCCGCCGCCCGCGCGGCCATGGCGCGCGCGTCCTCGAGCCCCGGTGACCCGGTGGCGGCGTTGGCCGTCCCCGCGTTGACCAGCACGGCCTGCAGGCCGCCCCGCGGGCGCGTGCGGTTGAGCCGCACCGGCGCCGAGGGCAGGGCGTTGACGGTGTCGACCAGGGCGGAGACCGCCGGGGGCACGCTCCGCAGCAGCCCGAGGTCGAGATCCCCCGAGGGCTTCAGGCCGCAGGCCGTGGCGGCGGCGACGAACCCGGGGGTGGTGGTCGCGGTGCCCTCCGGCACGGCCACCAGCCCCTCCGGGGCCTCCAGCCAGTCCTCGCGCAGCACGGGCGCGAAGGCCGTGCCGGCGGCGGCGGCCCGTGCGTTCACCGCAGCCCCTCGGTCTCGGGGCGGCCCGCCATCAGGTTGAGGTTCTGCAGCGCCTGGCCCGCCGCCCCCTTGCCGATGTTGTCGATCACCCCGAAGGCGATCAGGCGGCCGCGGCGCGCGTCCACCGCGGGGAACACCTGGGCGTAGTTGGTGTTCTGGACGGGCCGCATGCCCGGGGGGGCGTCGACCACCTCCACGAAGGGGTGGTCGGCGTAGAAGGCGCGGTACTCGTCGAGCAGCTCCCGCTGCGACGGCACGGGGCCGGTGACGCGCGCGTAGCAGGTGGCGAGCAGCCCCCGGTCGACGGGCACCAGGTGCGGGGTGAACACGACGTCCTGGCCCAGCTCCTGGGCGATCTCGGGCGTGTGACGGTGGGTGAGCACCTTGTAGGCGGTCACGGAGTCGCTGACCGTGGAGAAGTGGACGGCGTCGGTGGGGGTGCGGCCGGCGCCGCTGACCCCGCTCTTGGCGTCGATCACCACCTCGGCGAGCCGGTCGCGCACGGGCAGCAGCGCCAGCAGCGAGGCCTCCGGGTAGCAGCCCGGGTTGGCCACCACGCGCGCCGTGCGGATCGCGTCGCGGTACCGCTCCGGCAGCCCGTAGACGGCCTCCGCCAGCAGGTCCGGGCGGGGGTGGGCGAAGCCGTACCACTCCGGGTAGAGCGCGGGGTCGCGCAGCCGGTGATCGGCCGAGATGTCCAGCACGCGCGCACCCCGGTCGACCAGCTCGCTCACCAGCGCCGCCGACTCGGCGTGCGGGTAGGCCACCGCGGCGAAGTCGCCCGGCGCCACCACGGCCGGGTCGGGTGTGGTGAGCTCGCGGTCGACCCGGTACCGGGGGTGCACGTCGCGCAGCATGCGCCCGGCGTCGCCGCGCGCGGTGAGCGCGCCCAGCGTGAACCACGGGTGCGCGTCGACGAGGGCGGCGAGCTGGGCGCCGGCGAAGCCCGCCGCGCCGAAGACGTGCACGGTGGCGCTCATGCGCGCGCGGCCGCCCCGTGCCGGTCGGCGAGCGCGGCCCGCACGCGCTCCACGACCTCGGCGATCTCGGCATCCGTGAGCGTGCGCGCGGGATCGGCGACGGTCAGCCGCAGCGCCACGCTCACCAGCCCCTCCCCCACCTGCGCCCCCGCGTACCGGTCGAACACACGCGCCTCGCGCACCAGGGGCCCGCCGGCCGCGCGGGCGGTGGCCACCAGGTCGGCCGCCCGCACGGTGTCGTGCACCACCACCGCGACGTCGCGGGTGGACACGGGCACGGTGAGCAGGTCCTCGAACGCGACCGCCTCGGACGGCGCCGCCGCCAGCAGCGCGGCCAGGTCGACGACGACCGCCGTCGCGGGACCGGTGACGTCGAATCCGCGCAGCACCAGCGGGTGCACCTCGCCCGCCCATGCCACCGGAGGGCCCCCGTCCGGCGCCTGCGGGGGCAGCAGGCGCACCTGCCGCACCGGGTGGAAGTACGGGGCGGCGTTGGGCTCCGGGCGCAGCCGCACGCGGGCGGCCGCCGCCAGGGTCTCGGCGAGCCCGATCGCCGACCACACGTCGTTGGCGGCGGCGGGCACGCGCCAGTGGTCGCGGGCGGGGGCGCCGAAGACCAGCGCGGCGAACCACTCGCGCTCCTCGGCCGTGCCGTCGGGGCGCGGGGCGTAGGTGCGCCCCACCTCGAACAGGCCGCCGTCCGGCCGCTGGTGACGCTGGTTGCGCGCCGCCGCGCGCAGCAGGCCCGGCAGCATCGAGCGCCGCATCACCGCCATCTCCTCCGAGAGCGGATGCGCCAGGCGCACCACCTCCCGCCGCGGATCGTCGGCGGCCAGGCGCAGGCGGTCGGCGTCCGACTCGGGCACGAACCGGTAGGTGACCGCCTCGGACAGCCCCAGGTCGGCCGCCCGCCGGGACAGCCGCAGCACCAGCGCCTGCGCGGCCGTGCGCCGCCCGCGGCCCACGATGCGCGGCAGCACCGCCGGGATGCGGTCGTAGCCGTGGATGCGCCCGACCTCCTCCACGAGGTCGGCCTCGCGCCCGACGTCGCGCCGCCGCTCGGGCGGCACCGCCACCTCCAGCGCCTCCGCCCCGGGGGTCACCGCGAAGCCCAGCCGCTCCAGGATGGCCGCGGACTCGGCGGGCGGCACCGGGATGCCCAGCAGCGCTTCCGCGCGGGCGTGCCGCATGGTCACCCGGGGCGCGGCGACGGGCTCCGGGCCGCTGTCCAGCGTGCCGGGCACCATCCGCGCTCCGCAGAGCTCCACCAGCATGCGCGAGGCGATGGTCATCGCCCGGGCGGGCAGCTCCACGGGCAGGCCCTTCTCGAAGCGCCCGCTGGACTCGGAGCGCAGGCCCAGTGCGAGCGAGGCCGTGAGCACCGCCGGCCCGTCGAAGGTGGCCGCCTCCAGCAGCACCCGGGTGGTGCCCGCGGACACCTCGACGTCCTCGGCGCCCATGATCCCCGCGATCACCGCCGGCCGCTCGGCGTCGCAGATCGCGAGCATCGACGGGTCCATCACCCGCCGCTGCCCGTCGAGGGTGATCACCTCCTCGCCGGGGTGCGCCCGCCGGACCACCACGCCCGGGCCCGCCATGCGGTCCAGGTCGAAGGCGTGCAGCGGCTGCCCGGTCAGCAGCATCACGTAGTTGGTGACGTCGACCACGTTGCTGATCGCGCGCATGCCCGCCGCCTCCAGGCGGGCGCGCAGCCAGGCCGGCGAGGGGCCGACACGCACCTCGGTGAACACCCGGGCCATGTACCGCGGGCACAGGTCCGGCGCCTCCACCCGCAGCCAGGCGTGGTCGCCCACCTGCCCGCGGCCCTCGGCCGGGGGCTCGGTGAGGTCGAGCGGCACCAGCGGCGCCCCCGTGATCGCGTGCACCTCGCGGGCCATGCCGTGCACCGCCAGGCAGTCCGGGCGGTTGGAGGTGATGTCCAGCTCCAGCACCGCCTCGGCGATCGGCAGCACCTCCGCCAGCGGGCGCCCCGCCTCGAGGGCGGGGTCGAGCTCCAGGATGCCGCGGCCGTCCCCTCCCAGGCCGAGCTCGGTCTCGCTGAGGATCATCCCCCGGCTCTCGACGCCGCGCAGGCGCACGACGCCGAGCGGCTCGCGCCCGGGCAGGCGCGCCCCGGGGAGCGCGACCGCGACGGCCTGCCCGGCGGCGACGTTGGGGGCCCCGCAGACGATCGTCCGCGGCGCCTCCTCGCCCAGGTCGACCCGGCACACGCGCAGGCGGTCGGCGTCGGGGTGGCGTTCGGCTTCGCGCACGCGCCCCACCCGGAACAGGGCGAGGTTGTCCGGGTCGGGCGGCACCCGCAGCGTCTCGACGGCCTCCACGGCGGTGCCGGTGGCCGCCAGCCGGTCGGCCAGCTCCTCGGGGGCGAGCCCGTGCCGGACGTACTCGTCCAGCCACGACAGGGGCAGCCTCACGCGACGCCCCCCCGCAGGGGCGGCGTCACGCGAACTGCTCCAGGAACCTGAGGTCGCTCTCGAACAGCAGGCGCAGGTCCGGCAGCCCGTGGCGCACCATCGCGATGCGGTCGAGGCCCATGCCGAACGCGAATCCGGTCCACCGCTCGGGGTCGTAGCCGACGGCCGCGAAGACGTTGGGGTCGACCATGCCGGCCCCCAGCAGCTCCAGCCACTGCGCCCGCCCACGACGGTCGGTCCAGCGCACGTAGAGCTCTACCGACGGCTCGGTGAACGGGAAGAAGTGGGGCCGCAGCACGTACTCGATGCCCTGCCCGAGCAGCTCCCGGGCGACGTGCACGAGCGTGCCCTTGAGGTGCGCCATCGACAGGCCCTCGTCGACCGCCAGGCCCTCCAGCTGGTGGAACATCGGGCTGTGGGTCGCGTCGACGTCGTCGCGCCGGTACACGGCGCCCGGGCTGATGACGTAGACGGGCGGCTGCTGCGCCTCCATGGCACGGATCTGCACCGGCGAGGTCTGGGGGCGCAGCGCCACGTCCGGGTGGCCGGCGACGTAGAAGGTGTCCGACGACGACCGCGCCGGGTGCCCCGCGGGCACGTTGAGGGCGGTGAAGTTGTGCCGGTCGTCCTCGATCTCCGGGCCGTCGGCAATGGCGTAGCCCAGCGCGAGCAGCACGTCCTCGACCTCGGTGCGCACCTGGGTGATGAGGTGCAGCGCGCCCTGCGGGTGGGGGTCGCCGGGCAGGGTGACGTCCGCGCGGTCCTCCGCGAGCAGGCGGCCCATCTCCTCGGCCTCCAGGGCCTCGCGGCGCGCCGCCAGGGCGTCCTCCACCGCACGCCGGGCGGCGTTGGCGTCCTTGCCCACCGGGCCGCGCTGGTCGGGCGCGAGCCGGCCGATGCCCGACAGCACCTCCGCCAGCGGGCTGCGGCGCCCCAGGTGCGCCACCCGCGCCTCCTCGAGGTCGGCCAGCGACCCCGCGCGGGCCACCGCGGCGAGCGCCGCGTCGCGGAGCGCGGGGATGTGATCGAGCGTCGTCACGACGGGTCAGGCTACAGCACCGGGTGCGGCCGGAGCCGGGCCCCGGAGCCGCTATCCGGCGGCGCGCACGTGCCGCTGCCGGAGGGCCTCGGCCATCAGCGCGGCTCCCGCCGCGGCGACGTTCAGCGACTCCGTGCCCGGTGACTGCGGGATCGTCACCCGCACCACCGGGAAGCGTGCGGCGAGCACCTCCAGGGCCTCGGCGAGCCCGGTCCGCTCGGCGCCCAGCGCCAGCACCGATGGGGAGGCGAGGTCCGCCTGCCAGGGCGGCACGCCGCCGTGGGCCACCGCCGCCACGATGCGCAGGCCCTCCCGGGTGGCGAGGTCCTCCGCCCGCACCCCCTCCAGGAGCGGCAGCGCGAAGGTGGCGCCCATCGCCCCGCGCACCGCGCGCGGGTGGAAGGGGTCCGCGGATCCGGGGCCGAGCGCGAGCCAGTCGGCGCCGAGGGCGGCCGCCGAACGCACCAGGGTGCCCACGTTGCCGGGATCCGCGACGCCGGCCAGCCACAGCCCGAGGGCCGCCGGCGGCAGGGCGACGTCCCCGAACGACCGGTGCGGCGGCTGCGGCACGACGGCCACCAGTCGGGGGTGGGCGGCCAGGCTGCTGACGCCCGCCATCAGCGAGGGCGGTACCGCGTAGCGCTCGGGCACCTCGCGGGTGCGACGCAGCAGCGCGTCCACCTCGCCGGCGCGCTCGGCGTCGACCAGCAGCACCTGCGGACGCACGCCGTGGTCGAGGGCGGCCGTGACGAGATCCTCGCCCTCGGCCACCAGCAGCCGCCGCTCGCGCCGCACCTTCTTGGCCTCGAGGGCGCGCGCCAGCTTCAGCGCGGGGTTGCGCGCGGACGTGACGAGCCGCAGGCCGGGAACGGCCGCGGCGGGCGGCGCCGCCGCCG
>DATMJR010000432.1:0-4607 GCA_035553775.1 Miltoncostaeaceae bacterium
GTCCACGGGCGCCGCGACCTGCGGCTCGGGCGCGGCCGAGGCCGTCTCCGCCGCCGGCTCCTCGCCGGCGCCCCAGGCGCCGTCGTGGGCGTCGCCGGGGAGGGGCCAGCCGGGTTCGGTCACCAGCTCGTCGGCCCAGTCGGCGGTCGCCGGCGCCGCAGGCGCCTCGGGCACGGCGGTCGCGGCCGATTCGGCGAGGGCGGCCGCGGCGGCCGGGGCCGGCCGGCGCATCGCGTCCCAGTCGGGCTCCCCGGGGCGGGCCGGCGCGGGCACCGGGCCGCGATCCTCCACCGGTGGCGGCGGGGTCGTCACCCGGCGCCCGTCCGCGGGCGCCGCGGGGCGGCGTCCGGGACGCGGGCCGCGCCGCCCGGCGGCCGCCTGCCGCCGCCGGTTGACCAGCAGCAGGGCCACCAGGGCCACCGCCGCGAGCAGGAGCAACGCGTTCGTACCACCCAAGTCGGCCGGGTCCCGTGTCGCCGTCGTCGCGGGCGCGCCGCCTCGCGGCCGTCGGCCGCCTCGCGGTCCCCGCCTGTCGGCTCAGCTATCGGACGAATCCGACCCGGCTTGAGCCGGGCCGGCGGGTACCGCCAGGGCGTCGCCGCGGGGGAATCGCGCCTCCACGTACCGCTCCACCATCGCGATGAAGTCGTCCGCGAGGCCCGGGCCCTCGAGGGTGGTGACCTTCTCCCCGTCGACGTACACCGGCGCCCGGGGCGACTCGCCCGTGCCCGGCAGGCTGATGCCGATGTCGGCCGCCCGGCTCTCGCCCGGCCCGTTGACGATGCACCCCATCACGGCGACCGTCAGCGCGGCGGCGCCGGGCCGCTCCGCCCGCCACTGCGCCATCCGCCGCTCCAGGTGGCCCTCGATCGCCTGGGCGAGCTCCTGGAAGAAGGAGCTGGTGGTGCGTCCGCACCCCGGGCACGCCGTGACCTGGGGGCGGAAGGTGCGCAGGCCGAGGGCCTGGAGGAGATCCAGGCACACGCGCACCTCCAGCGCCCGGTCGGCGCCCGGCTCCGGCGTGAGGCTCGCGCGGATGGTGTCGCCGATGCCCTGCTCCAGCAGCACGCCCAGCGCCGCCGCCGTCGACACGATGCCCTTGGTCCCCATGCCGGCCTCGGTGAGCCCCAGGTGCAGCGGTAGATCCGTGCGGGCGGCGAGCTCGCGGTACACGGCGACCATCTCGGGCAGGCGGCTCACCTTGCACGACAGCACGATGCGGTCGTGCCCGAGCCCGATCTCCTCGGCCGCCTCGGCGGAGGTCAGCGCGCTCTGCACCATGGCCTCGCGCAGCACCTCGTCGGCCGACCGCGGCGCCGGGCGCCGGGCGTTGTGCTCCATCAGCCCGTCCAGCAGCTCGGGATCCAGCGACCCGGCGTTGACCCCGATGCGGACGGGCTTGCCGTGGTCGATCGCCGCCTGCACGATCGCCGCGAAGTTGGCGTCGTGCCGCGCACCCCGGCCGACGTTGCCCGGGTTGATGCGGTACTTGTCGAGCGCCTCGGCGCAGTCGGGGAACTCGCGCAGCAGGGTGTGACCGTTGTAGTGGAAGTCGCCGACCAGCGGCACCTCGACGCCGTGGTCGTCCCGCAGCCGGGCGCGGACCTCGGCGACCCGCCCGGCGGCCGCCCGGTTGTTGACGGTGATGCGCACGATCTCCGAACCCGCGGCCGCGAGTTCGGCGACCTGGCGCGCCGTGGCACGGGCGTCGGCGGTGTCGGTGTTGGTCATCGACTGCACCACCACGGGCGCGCCGCCGCCCACCGCGACCGATCCGACCCGGCAGGTCGTGCTGCGGCGGATACGCGCACTCACGGGAGCAGCGTCCCGTTGCTGATGCGGAAGATGTCGTTCTGGATGAGCAGCAGGCCCACGAACAGGATGACCACGAAGCCGGCGATGCTCACCGACTCGTACACCCGCCGGGGCACGGGGGAACCGCGCACCTTCTCGACGAGCGCGAACAGGATGTGCCCGCCGTCCAGCGGCGGGAGCGGCAGCAGGTTGAACAGGGCGAGCGCCAGGCTGATCAGGCCGATGAAGCGCAGCACGGTGGTGAGTCCGTCGTCGGCCACCTCGTTGTAGACGGCGCCGGCGCCGACCACGCTGGAGGCCTCGTCCAGGTTGGGATCGGTGAACTGCCGCGCGATCACCCGCCCCGTGGTCTCGGTGACGAACCACGAGAAGTCGAGCGCGTCGACGACCCCGCCGACCAGGCCCGACGACTCGGGCGGGCCCTCCCGGAACCCGAAGGCGAGTCCGAGCCTGCCCACCGCCTCGCCGTCCACGAACTCCGTGCGCAGCCGCACCGAGCGGGTGAACTCCTGCTCGCCGCGGCGGTAGGTCACCTCCACGACCTCGCCCGGACGGGCGCTCAGCCGCTCACGGAGGGTCTCCAGCTCGCCGCGCACCCCGTCCACCGCCACGATCTGGTCGCCCTGCTGAAGGCCGATCGTCGCGGCCGGGGACTCGGCCGTGACCTGGGCGACGGTCGGGGTGCTCTCGACGGTGCGCGGGACCCCGATCCAGAACATGATCGCGAACGCGAGCACCGCGAGCACCACGTTGACACCGGGGCCGGCGGCGATGGTGGCGATGCGGCGCCACACCGGCGCCGCGAAGTAGGCACGGTGGGAGACGTCGGCGGGGACGTCCTCCTCCCGGGTCATGCCGGTGATCTTCACGTAGCCGCCCAGGGGCAGCCAGCCGATGGCGTACTGGGTCTCGCCCCGCTGGAACGAGGCCAGCGGGCGACCGAAGAAGATCGAGAACTTCTCGACCCGCATGCCGCACCACTTCGCGACCACCATGTGGCCGGCCTCGTGCACCAGCACCAGGCCCATCATGATCAGCACGAACTGCAGCAGGTTCCAGGCCAGGTTCACCGGCGGGCCACCTCCACGGCGGCCGCGCGCCGAGCGTGCGCGTCGGCGGCCATCACGGACTCCAGGTCGTCCCCCGGCCCGGGGGGCACGGTCTCCAGCGCGTGCGCGACCAGCGCGGGGATGTCGGTGAACCCGATCTCGCCCTCCAGGAAACGGGCCACCGCGACCTCGTTGGCGGCGTTGAGCACGGCGGGCGCGGTGCCCCCGCGCACGCCGGCCGCGCGCGCGAGGGCCAGGCAGGGGAACGCGTCCTCGTCCGGCGCGGCGAAGTCGAGCCGCGTGCCGACCAGGTCGAGCGGCGGGCGCGGCGGCGGCGGCGCGGGCCACCGCAGGGCGGCCGCGATGGGCACCCGCATGTCGGGGGGCCCCATGTGCGCGAGCACGGACCCGTCCTCCAGGCGGACCATGCCGTGCACGACCGACTGCGGGTGGACGAGCACCTCGATGGCCGCGTAGGGCCGCGCGAACAGGTGGTGCGCCTCGATCACCTCGAGGCCCTTGTTCATGAGGGTGGCGGAGTCGATCGTGATCTTCGCGCCCATGTCCCAGGTGGGATGGGCGAGGGCGTCGGCCGGGGTGACGTCGCGCAGTTCGTCGGCGGTGCGCCCCCGGAACGGCCCGCCCGACGCGGTGAGCACGATCCGCTCGACGCGCGCGGGCGGGACGCCGTGCAGCAGCTGGAACAGCGCCGAGTGCTCCGAGTCCACGGGCACCAGCCCGGCGCCGGTGCGGGCACGCACCGCGGCGACCACCTCGCCGCCGGCGACCAGGCTCTCCTTGTTGGCGAGCGCGACCGGGATGCCGCGCCCCAGCGCGGCGAGCGTCGGCCGCAGCCCGGCCGCCCCGACGAGCGCGTTCAGCACGATGTCCGGCGTCGACGCCTCGATGAGCGCGGCGAGGTCGGGGTCGTGGGGCACGGTGCCCCCGCCCGCGGGGCTCGCGGTGTGGCGGACGCCGCGTGCGGCGGCCTGGCGCTCCATCAGCGCCACGCGGCGGCCGCAGGCGAGACCGCAGACCTCCAGGTCCTCGCATCCGTCGACGACCTCGAGCGCCTGCACGCCGATGGAGCCCGTGGAGCCGAGGACGAGGACGCGCGTCACGAGTCCCGATGGTAGCGGCACACCCGGCCCCTCACGCCCGAGGGGGGCGCGGAGGCGCGGGCGCCGCCCCGGGTCAGACCGGCGCGGGGGTCCCCCGGCGCGCCCGCGCCTCCGCCTCGGCGGCGAGTGCGGCGTTCATCGCGTGGAAGCCCTGCTCGGCGGCGGCGATCGTGCCCCCCAGCAGGCCGACGAGCAGCCCCCGGAAGCGCTCGCCATGAACCAGCCGGGTGCCGCCGCCCGGAGCCGGCGCCAGCTCCAGCGCGTGCTCCCCGTCGAACAGGCCGGGCACCCCCAGGCGGCCACGCCAGCGCAGCTCGCGCTCCGGCGCCACCCGCACCACGCGGGGCCGGAACGTCATGCCGCGCCGCCCGGGCGGCTCCAGTCGCACGCGGATCCGGCCCCCCTCGCGCAGCGCGCCCGTGAGGCGCGTGACGAAGGGGTTCCAGTCGCCGTAGCGCTCCGTGTCGGCGAGGACGGCCCAGACAGCGGCGGGCGGGGCGGCGATGACGGTCTCGGTGCGGATCTCCCTCATGGCGGGTCCTTCGGCTCTGGGGGGGTGGCTAACGTAGTTAGCCACAGTAGGCTAACGACGTTAGCGCGTCAACCCGGGAGTGCTCCCTGC
>DATMJR010000433.1:0-6171 GCA_035553775.1 Miltoncostaeaceae bacterium
CCCTGCGCCCGCCCACCGGCCGCAACTTCGCCGGGGCCTCGTACATCGACCTCTACAACCTCGGGTTCCTGACCCGGGAGATGGACCGCACCTACCTGCGCGGGAAGCCGCTGTGGCTGACCGAGTTCGGCGTCGGGACCCGCCGGGTGCCGCAGTACCCCTTCTTCCGCACCCGCGCCCAGCAGCGCGCCGGCCTCCAGGACGCCCTGCGCCGGGTCCGCGCCAACCCGCGCGTGCGCGTCTTCGTCTGGTACCTGCTCCAGGACCACCGCGACTGGTCGTCGGGCCTGGTGGACGAGCGGGGCCGGGAGAAGCCGGCGGCCGCGGTGTTCCGGCGCGAGGCGCGCCGGTAGCGCGACGGGCACCGCGGTGGCGGGCGGCACCGGCCGGGCGCCGCTGCACCTGGCCCTCGGCGACTCGCTGGCCACGGGCGCCTGGCCCGGGTTTCCCCGGCCCTGGCTGCTCGAGCCGGGGGGCGCCCGGGTGCTCGGCGTGCCCGCCTCCTGGTTCGACCACCCGGACGGGGCCTACCCCGCGCTGGTCGCACGGGCATGCGGCGCCCGCCTGGTGTCGCTGGCCGGCTCGGCGGGCACGCTCCCGCGGCTGGTGGGGCGCGACGGCCGCGCCACGCCGGCCCTGCGCGCGGCCCTCGCGCGCCGCCCGGACGTGGTCACGCTGAGCGCCGGCGCGAACGACGTGCTGGCCGGTCTCGCGCGCCGGGGCGGGGCCGCCCGCGTCCTGCGGCTGGGCGGGCTGCTGTGGCGCGCCCCCGGGGGCCCGGCGCTGCTGCCGCGGCTCGTCGACCCGGCCGACCGCGATGCCGCCCTGCGGGTGATGGCGGGCCGCCTGGACCATCTGCTGGCGCTGCTCGCGGCGCCCGGCCGGACCGTGGTGGCGACCACCTACCCCGTCGGCGACGGGGCGGAGACGACGCGCCGGGCGCTCGTGGGGCCGGTCAACGCGGCGATCCGCGACGTCTGCGCCGCCCACGGGGCGCGCGTGGCGGATCTGGAGCGCGCCTTCCGCGGGCACGGGCGGCGCGACCCGCGCGCGCACCGCTGGATCTCGTCGGTGGACGGGATGCACCCGACCGCGCGCGGGCACCGCGCGATCGCCGGCCTCGTCCTGGCGGAGATCGCCACGGCGGCCGCGGGACCCGCCGGGTGAGCGACCTGCGCAACCCCGCCTTCCCCGGACCCGAGGGGCCGGGCGATCCGCGCAACCTCATCGACCACCCCAAGTACTGGAGGGAGGACGCCGTCCGGGCGGCCCTCGACCGCCGCCGCCACGCGTTCGCCCCGGTGCTGGAGAACTTCGCCTACGACTTCAACGTGGCGACCGCGGTCCGCAACGCCAACGCCTTCCTCGCCCGGGAGGTGTGGATCGTGGGCCGCCGCCGCTGGGACCGGCGCGGCGCGCAGGGGACGCACCGCTACGAGCACGTGCGCCACGCCGCCACCACGGGGGAGGCGGTGGCCGCCCGCCGGGCCGAGGGGTATCGCGTGGTGGTCGTCGACAACGTCGACGGCGCCTCGAGCCTGCTGACGTACCGCTGGCCCGAGCGGGCGCTGATGGTGTTCGGGCAGGAGCAGATCGGCGTGTCCCACGAGGCGCTGCGCCTCGCCGACGACGTCGTCTACATCCCCCAGTACGGCTCCACGCGCAGCATCAACGTGGGGACGGCCTCCGGGATCGCGATGTTCGCGTGGGCGGCCCAGCACGCCGGCGCGCCCCGGCCGTGGCCCGGCCCCGGGGTCGATCAGGCGGCGGACCAGTAGGCGTCGTGGGCGGCGGGGTGCCGGCGTGCCCCGGCGGCCTCCAGCATCCGGGCCGCCGCGGCGAGGGGCGCCTCCAGCAGGACGGCGACCTCCGCGGTGGCGAGGGGGTACGGCGCCCATGCCAGCACCTCCTCGACGCCCGCGGGATCCGGGCGCGCCTCCAGCTCGGGCGCCAGGTTCGCGACGCACACCTCCAGCACGCGCGCCGGCTGGAACCCCGGCGCCTCCAGCACCCGGTCGCCGCGCCGGAAGACGTACGACGGGCAGGTGTACCGCCAGCCGCCCCCGGGCGTCCGGGCCAGGCGCTCGGGCATCGCGAGCGCGATCGTGCCCGGGCGCCGCGCCAGGGCCATGTCCTCCCGCAGCAGCTCCTCGGTGGCCGGCTCCCCGGCCCAGGCGAGCACCTGGTCGCCGTCCAGTCCGGCGTCGCCCGCGGCCACGCGCAGCGTGTCCGGCTCGTCGAGCAGCAGCCGGCCGCTCATCGAGTGCACCCGCAGGTACCGCAGGAAGGCGTCCTCGCGCTCCGGGGCGTGCCGCCGCACGCCCACCACCGCCCGGCAGGCGACGACCGTCGCCATGTGCCGCGGGGCGGGCGAGACGTCGATGGGCATGCCGAACAGATCGCGCAGCTTCGCGCGCCCCGCCGCCAGGTCGGCCAGCGCGATGCCCCGGGCGGCGTACTCGTCCCGGTCGCGCGACAGCACCACCATGTGCCGCCGCCACTCGAGGTGGGCGCCGTACCGCCACAGCAGCCGCATGCGCGCCCCCTCCGCGGAGAAGTCCCACGGGCAGGCCGCGTCGCCGAAGAGGTCGACGGTGACGGTCGGTGCGGGCATGGGGCCTCGTCGGTCCGGGTGCGGGGGGTCGCTGCGCGGGGGCGGCTCTAGGATGGCACCGATGCGGTTGGCCGAGGCGCGGATCCTGGTGGCGGGGGCGACGGGCGGCATCGGCGGGGCCCTGGCCCGGGCGCTGTCGGCCGAGGGCGCGCGCCTGGCCGTCTCGGGTCGCGACGCGGGGCGTCTCGCCGCCGCGGCGGCCGCCACCGGCGGCACCCCCGTCGCCGCCGACCTCACCGACCCGGTCGCGCCGGAGATGCTGGTGGCCCAGGCCGAGGAGGCCCTCGGCGGCCTCGACGCGGTGGTCTGCGCGATCGGCGTGGTGGCCTTCGGGCCCGCGCAGGAGCTGGACGACGCCGTGCTGCGGCAGCTGTTCGCGATCAACGCCCTCGCCCCGATCCGGCTCACCCGGGCCGCGCTCGACCGGCTCGCCCCCGGGGGCGTCGTGGTGAACGTGTCGGCGGTCACGGCCGACCAGCCCACCGCGGGCATGGCCGCCTACTCGGCGAGCAAGGCCGCGCTCACCGCGTTCGACGCCGCCGTCCACCGCGAGGTGCGCCGGCGCGGGCTGCGGGTGCTCGACGTGCGCCCGCCCCACACCGAGACCGGCCTGGCCGGCCGGCCGCTGGCGGGGGAGGCGCCGCGGCTCGCGGCCGGGCGCGACCCCGACGAGATCGCCCGCGCGGTGGTGGCGGCGATGGCCGCCGACGCGACCGAGGTGTCGTTCGGCGGACGCTGACGCGGGTCCGCGGCCGCTAGCTGCGGGCGGCGCGGAGCTGCTTCTTGGTCACGCCCGGCAGGAGCTTGAACCGGCCCTTCTTGGTGCGGCGGGCGAGTCCCGCACGCTCCAGGCGCACCAGCACCAGCGGGCACCGGCGGCAGCGCGGCCGGTCGTTGCAGCACCGGTCCTTGGGACGGATCGCATCACCCACGGCCTCCCAGTATCCCTGGATGGGGTCCGGGACGCCCGTTACCGTGTCCCCATGCCCACACCCCGCGTCACCGACCGACTGCACGAGCAGATCGGCAACGAGTTCGCCGCCTTCCAGCAGTACACCGCGATCGCCGTCCACTACGACGCCGACACGCTGCCGCGGCTCGCCACCTTCTTCTACGCCCAGGCGCTCGAGGAGCGCGACCACGCGATGATGATGGTCCGGTACCTCATGGACCAGGGCGTCGATCCGGTCATCCCCGGCGTCGCCGCGCCGCAGACGCGCTTCGACGACATCGTCGCCCCCGTGGCCCTGGCGCTCGCGCAGGAGCGGCGCGTGACGGACCAGATCAACGCGCTGGCGGCGCTGGCGCGCGAGGAGGGCGATTACACCACCGAGCAGTTCATGGGGTGGTTCATCAAGGAGCAGGTCGAGGAGGTGGCGACCATGTCGGACCTCCTGCGCGTGGTCGAGCGCGGGCGCGACACGCCGCTGGCGGTGGAGGAGTACCTCGCGCGCGAGAACTTCGGCGCGGAGGAGGGCGAGGACGCGACGGCGCCGCCGGTCGCCGGGGGCCCGCTGGGCTGAGCCCCCGCCCCCACGGCCCGGGCGGTGGTGCCGGGCCCGGTCGCCGACGCGGTCAGCGGGAGGCGGCGGCGAGCGCGGGCGCGCCGGCTCCGGTGACGGAGGCGTCCGCCATCCGGGCCACGTCGTCGCCCGCGAGCGGGTGCCAGCAGCGCACCGTCCGGCCCTCTCCGGCCGGGACCTCCGGCGGAGGCAGCGTGCGGCACTCGTCCGGCACCCGGTCGGGCGCGCCCGACACGAGCCGGGCCTTGGGGCAGCGCGGGTGGAAGGGGCACCCGGCCGGCGGCGCGGCGGGCGAGGGGACGTCGCCCCGCAGCACGATGCGCGATCGGCGCGGGCCCGCGGCCCCGGCCGGCACCGCGGAGATCAGCGCGGCCGTGTAGGGGTGGCGCGGGTCGTCGTAGAGCGCGTCGCGGGGGGCCGCCTCCACCACGTGCCCGAGGTACATCACCGCGACGCGGTGGGCGACGTGCCGCACCACGGCGAGGTCGTGCGAGATGAACAGGTAGGCGAGCCCGAGGTCGCGCTGCAGGTCGGCGAGCAGGTTCAGCACCTGCGCCTGGATCGACACGTCGAGCGCGGACACGGGCTCGTCGCACACGATCAGCCGTGGCCGCAGGGCGAGCGCCCGGGCGATCGCGATCCGCTGGCGCTGGCCGCCCGAGAACTCGTGCGGGTACCGGCCGTGGTCCGCCGGGTCCAGGCCCACCTGGGCCATCAGCTCCTCGACCCGCCCCCGCCGGTCCCCGGCGACCCGGTGCACGTCGAGGGGCGCCGCGATGATCCGGCCGGCGGTGCGCCGCGGGTTGAGCGAGGCGTAGGGATCCTGGAACACCACCTGCATCTCGCGCCGCAGCGGCGCGAGCCGGCGCCCCGACAGGCGGGTGACGTCGCGCCCGTCGAAGCGGACCGTCCCCGCCGTCGGCTCCAGCAGCCGCGTGACCACGCGGGCGGCGGTCGACTTGCCGCACCCGGATTCGCCCACGAGGCCGAGGGTCTCCCCGGGCCCGATGTGCAGGTCCACGCCGGCCAGGGCGCGGACGTGGCCCACCGTGCGCCGCAGGAGGGCGCCGCGGGTGATGGGGAACCGCATCGTCAGCCCGGTCGCCTCCAGCAGGGGGGCGACCGGCGCGCCCGCGGAGGGGTCGCCGGTCACGCCGCCACCCGTCCGCCGGCGGGCAGCGGCGCGACCGCGGGGACATGGCACGCCCAGGTGTGGGTGCCGCCGTCCCCGGCCGGCTCCGGCCGCTCCGACGTGCAGGCCGCCACGCGGTCCGGGCACCGCGGGTGGAAGGCGCAGCCCGGAGGGAGGTCGGCGGGGGAGGGCGGTGCGCCCTCGACGGGCTGCAGTCGGTCCACCCGGCGGTCGGCGGGCGGCGCGGCGCCGAGGAGGGCCCGCGTGTAGGGGTGCCGGGGACGACCCAGCACCTCCGCGCAGGAGCCGGTCTCCACGGGCCGGCCGGCGTACATCACCATGACGTCCTGGGCCACCTCGGCCACGGTGGGCAGCGAGTGCGAGATCAGCACGACCGCCGTGCCCGCACCGCGGCGGATCTCGTCCAGCAGCTCCAGGATCTGGGCCTGCACGGTCACGTCGAGCGCCGTCGTGGGCTCGTCGGCGATCAGCAGGTCGGGGTCGGGGGCCAGCGCCATCGCGATCGCCGCCCGCTGGCGCATGCCGCCCGAGAACTCGTGGGGGTACTGGCGGGCGCGCTGCTCGGGGGCGGGCACCCCCACGCGCCGCAGGGCCTCCTCGGCGTGCCGGCCGGCCTCACGGCGCCCCACGCGGCGGTGGGCCCGCACCGCCTCGGCGATCTGGTCGCCCACGCGGTGCATCGGGTTGAGGGCGGTGGCCGGATCCTGGAAGACCATCCCGATGCGGTCGCCGCGCAGTCGGCGCAGGCGGTCCGGCGCCATCGTCAGCAGGTCCTCGCCCGCGAACAGCGCCCGGCCCGAGACGCGGGCGCCGCGGACGGCGAGCAGGCCGGTGAGGGCCAGGAACGTGACGCTCTTGCCCGAGCCCGACTCGCCCACGAC
>DATMJR010000434.1:0-2307 GCA_035553775.1 Miltoncostaeaceae bacterium
TCCCACGATCGCGTGCACGGGGGGCCCCATGGGCCGCCCCCTACCCCGCTCCGGCGGAGGCGTGCACGGGGTGCCCGGCCATGATCGCGAGCAGGTCGTGCACGGCCCGCTCCAGCACGAACCGGCGGCCGTCGTCGCTGGAGCGCCCGAGCTGCGCCTCGGCCGCGACGCGCAGATCCAGCTCCAGGCGCGCGAGCCGCGCGACCGCGCGGCCGCCCGCGCCCGCCGGGATGCCCGGCACCGCCTCGGCGAGCTTCCGGGCAGGGAAGCCGCTGATGCCCGTCGCCCGCGTCACCACGTCCGCGGTGGGCAGGCCCCCCGCCGCCTGCACCGCGGCGACCGCCCGGAAATGCCGGAGCAGCCCCGCCTGCACCACGATCGGCGCGACCGCCTGGTCACCGCCCGCCATGTCCTGCAGCAGCCGGAAGGCATCGGCCGCCCGGCCCGCGGTCAGCGCGTCGGAGAGCTCGTAGACGCGCGCCTCGGGGTGGGCCGGCGTCAGCGCCTGCACCATCTCGCGGTCGATGGGAGCGCCGTCCGCGTACGCCGCGAGCTTCGCCGCCTCGTGCCCGAGGGCGAGCACGGCCTCCCCGAATCGGCGCCGGTCGCGCACGTCGCTGGCCACCCGGTCCACGAGTGCGCGCGCGGCGGCCGGCGGCATCCGCGCCCCCAGGCGCGCCGCCTCGCCCTCGACGTAGGTCTCGAGCCACCGGCGCCGATCGCGGTCCTTCGCCTTCGGATCGGGCCCCCAGTGGAGGGCCTCGCCGTGCTCGCGGACCGCGTGCAGCAGACGCTGGGGCACCCCCTCGGGCGCGACCATCGCGAGCACGGTCATCGGGTTGGCATCGCCGAGGTACTCCGCGACGCGGTCGCCGTCCGCGGCCTTCCACACGTCGGCGTTCTCCACCACCACCACGCGGCGGCCGCCGAACGACAGCGCCTGGCACGCCGACAGCACCTCGTCGACCGACGCCTCGGTGGCGTCGAACCGGTCCGGATCCATGCCGCCCTCCTCGCGGGCCCGGACGGCGAGCCGCACCAAGGCGCGATCCATCTTCGCCCGGTCGTCGCCGGTGAACAGGTACACCGGCCGGAGGGCCTCGGGCTCACGCGCCATCGCATCCGATGCTAGACGCCCCGGTCGTCGACGCGTCCGCGCCGCGCGGCCCAGACGAGGCACGCCAGCACCGGAAGCGCGGCGACCGGCGCCGACCAGGGGGGCAGCTCCACCGCGGCGCCCGGCACGGCGGCACCGGTGACGGCCGTCCATCGCAGGATCTCCGCCCCGCCGGCGGCGACCCACAGCGCGGGGAGCCCCGCCGGGCCGGCGGCGGCGGCCAGCAGCGCGCCGGCCAGGCCCGCCACCAGGACCACCGCGGCAAGCGGCACGGCCACGAGGTTCACCACCAGGCCCGCGAGCGACAGCCGCCCGAACAGCGCCACCACGACCGGCGCCGTGGCGAGCGTCGCCGCGGCGCTCACCGCGACGCCGGCCCCCAGGGCCCGCGGCAGCCGCCCGCGGAGCACCGCCGTGAACGGCGCGGTCAGCGCCAGCAGCCCGGCCACCGCGCTGAACGACAGCAGGAGCCCCGCGTCGCCGATCGCGCGCGGCTGCCAGGCCAGCAGGACCACCAGCGCGACCAGGAGGGCGTACCAGCGGTGAGCGGGCCGGGACGTCGCCTCGGCCGCGACCCCGACGAGTCCCACCACCGCGGCGCGCCCCACCGAGGCCCCCGGCTCGCAGAGCAGCACGTAGGCGACGATCGCCGCGGCGGCGGCGGCGAGCGCGGGGCCGCGCGGCGCACCCGCCGCGACCAGCACCAGCACGGTGCACAGGGCCACGAGCCCGACGTTCTGCCCCGAGACCGCCAGCAGGTGCGCGATGCCGCTGTCCCGGAAGGCGTCGCGGGTCCGGGTCGTCAGGCGCTCGTCCGCCCCGAGCGCGATCCCCGCGACGATCGCCCCGGCGTCGCCCGGGGCGACGGACCGGATGCGGCTGCGGAGCGCCCGCCCGGCGGCGTCCCGCACCCCTGCCGGTCCCCCACGATGTCCCACGACCGCCATCCGCGTCGGCGTCAGGGCCGCCGCGACGCCGTTGCGCGCCAGGTACCGCCGCCACCAGCCCGGGGCGTCCGCCCCCGCCGGGTCCCGCAGCGTCCCCCGCACCACCAGCACGGTCCCGGCGTCGGGGGGTGGCGACGACAGGCGGAGGAGCACGCGGCCGCGCAGGTGCTCCTCCGCCCCCGCCGGCCGGGCGAAGGCACGCCAGCCGCCCCCCGCACGCCGGGCGAGACCCCCCTCGACGAT
>DATMJR010000435.1:0-3060 GCA_035553775.1 Miltoncostaeaceae bacterium
GGGCAGCACGTGGGGGGCCGGCGGCACGGCGCCCCGGCGGTCGACCAGCAGGGCGGGGATGCCGGCGGCGCGGGCCCCGGCCACGTCGCGCACCGGGTCGTCGCCCACGTGCAGGGCCTCGTGGGCCGCGACGCCCGCCCGGGCGAGCGCGGCCGCGAACACGCGTCCGTCGGGCTTGGCCGCGCCCACCTCGGCGCTGGTCACCACCCCGTCGAGGGTCGGCAGCAGCCCGGCCCCGGCCAGGTGCGCCCCCAGCCCGCAGTCCCAGTCGCTCACCACGACCGTGCGCGTCCCCGCCGCGTGGAGCGCGGCCAGCACGGCCGGCACCTCGGGGAACGGCCGCACCACCAGGGCGCCGACCAGGAGGGCGGTGAGCTCCTCCAGGGGCGGCGGGTCGTGCAGGGCCCCGGCGAGCACCCGGGCGCAGTCCCGGCGCAGGGCCGCGAGTCCGGCCGCGTCGGCGCCCCGGAGCATGTGGACGCGGTAGTACGCGATCTCCCGGCGCAGGGCGGCGGCGACCACGTCGGGCGGGTTCGGGCGGCCGGCGGCCGCGAGCGCGGCGCCCAGGCGCCCGACGGGGTCGTCGAGGCGCACCAGCGTGCCCATCGCGTCGATGAGGACCGCGCGCGCCGGGGGGCGGCCGGCCGCGGGGGTGCCGCGCCTCACCGCGCCACCGTACCCGGCGGGCAGGCCGGTCCGGCGACCGGGGCTATACTCGCGCCGAGCCCCGCGCGGGCGGCAGGAGAGGGGATCGCCCGTGTCGAAGTCCGGATGCGCCGCGACGCCGTCGGCACCGGCCGGCGACCCCGGCCGCGCGCCGGTTCGCACGTCCACCAGCCGGGGGAGCGGATGCAGCCCGTGACCGGCCCGCACGCGGCGGGCCCATCGCCGACGACGGCCACGGCCGCGCGCCGTCCGCGGACGGTCGTGCCGCGGACCGCCTCCCGGCTCTGCGGGGACGGCGCGTGAGCCGCACGCGCCAGAAGCGGCTGCGCCGGCGCCGGCACGTCCGCGCAGCCCGGCGCCGCCGGGTCGGCATCGCCGCGGGCGTCGCCGCGGTCGGCCTCGGCACCCTCGCCCTCGGCGCCGGGGTCGCGGTCCACGAGGTGGGCCAGTCGCTGGAGCAGCGCGGCGAGGAGCTCAAGCCGATCGTGCTCGGGCAGAACACCCGGGTGTTCGATCGCGACGGCAAGCTGCTCGGCGTCATCGCCGGCGTCACGAACCGCACCCAGGTCCGCGCCGCCCAGCTCCCCGACGTGCTGCGCGAGGCGACGGTCGCGATCGAGGACAAGCGCTTCTACGACCACGACGGCGTCGACTACTACCGGCTCGTCGGCGCCGGCGTGCGCGACATCGCCCTCGGCGAGGCGCGCCAGGGCGGCTCCACGATCACGATGCAGCTCGTCAAGAACCTCTACGAGGGCGGCGAGGCGCGGACGCTCGAGCGCAAGATCGAGGAGGCCTACTTGGCCTTCCAGTACGAGAAGAAGTACACGAAGGACCAGATCCTCACCCGCTACCTGAACGGCGTCTTCTACGGCAACAACGCCGTCGGGGTGCAGGCCGCGTCGCTCACCTACTTCAGCGAGCCCGTCTGGCGCATCACGCTGCCGCAGGCGGCGCTGCTCGCCGGCCTGCCGCAGGCCCCCTCGGCCTACGACCCCTTCCGCAACCCCGACGCGGCCCGCCAGCGGCGCAACGTCGTGCTCCAGGAGATGGCCGATCAGGGCTTCATCACCCAGGAGCGCGCCGACCAGGCGAAGCGGGCGGGCCTGGGCCTGCGTAAGGGCGACCTGTACACCCGGCCCCGTCGCGAGGGCTACTTCTTCGAGTTCGTCCGGCAGGACCTCATCGACCGCTACGGCGAGCGCGCGGTGCAGCAGGGCGGTTTCCGGGTCGAGACCACCATCGACGCCCAGCTGCAGGCCGACGCCAACGAGGCCATCCGCACCAACCTCAACCTGCCCGAGGACCCGGCGGCGGCGATCGTGATGATCGACTCGCGCACGGGCTACATCCGCGCGATGCAGTCGAGCCAGAGCTTCAGCCGGCGCAACCAGTTCAACTTCGCGACGCAGGCGCTGCGGCAGCCCGGGTCCACCTTCAAGACCTTCGTGCTCGCGGCGGCCATCCGCGACAGGGGGATGAACCCCTACACCACCTCGTACGCGTCCAAGCCGCTCAACTTCTACGACTCCACCTGGGGCCAGATCGACGTCTCGACGTACTCCAACACGTACAGCGGACGCACGTCGGTCGCCTCGGCCACCCTGCGGTCGGACAACTCGGTCTACACCCAGATGACCCTCGACGTCGGTCCCGACGCCGTGGTGCGGGCCGCCTACGACATGGGCGTCCCACGGGCGCGCAAGCTGCCGGTGGTCCCGTCGGTGGGCCTGGGCTCCGGCGAGGTGACCCCCCTCGACATGGCCACGGCGTACAGCCCGCTGAGCAACGGGGGCTTCCGGGTCCAGCCGCTCGGCATCCAGCGCATCATCACCAGCGGTGGCAAGCGCCGCTCGGTGAGGCCGCAGCGCAACCGGGTGATGTCGGACGGGGTCGCCTACGAGGTCACCCGGATCCTGCGCGACAACGTCTCGGGCGGCACGGGCACGCGCGCGAACATCGCCGCGTACGTCGCCGGCAAGACCGGCACCACCGACAACTACGTCGACGCCTGGTTCGTGGGGTACACGCCGTGCTACACGACCGCGGTATGGGTCGGCTACCCCAACAACGACGGCGTCAAGCGGTCGATGACGAACGTGCACGGGATCACGGTCGCCGGCGGCACCTTCCCCACGGCGATCTGGGCCGACTTCATGGAGAAGGTCCTCGCCAACCCGCGCTACGCCTGCCGCAACGAGGACTTCCCGCTGCCGCAGGAGCCCGTGGCCTGGTCGGCCTTCAGCAGCCCGTACACCCGCTCGGCGGGCGAGGCCGACACGGCCGGGGACGCGGAGGAGATTGAATCGACCGAATCCGAGTCCACGGAGTCCACCGAGAGCGCGCCCACCACGCGGCGCCGCACGCCGTCGGCGCCGCGTGGTGGGCGCGCTC
>DATMJR010000436.1:0-2706 GCA_035553775.1 Miltoncostaeaceae bacterium
GGCGTCCAGGAGGTGCCCATGCCGGCGACGCCGGAGAGGGTGTGGCGCCTGCTCCACGACGACACCGGGACGCCGAGGGAACCCGTCGGCACCGTCGCCTACGGCGGCGCCCAGACCGGGACCACGGCCGGCGCGTCCGGCGAGAAGGGAGACCTGCTGTGATCCCCGCCCAGTTCGACTACGTGGCGCCGACGAGCGTCGCGGAGGCCGTGCAGGCGCTGCAGCAGGCCGGCGAGGACGCCAAGGTCCTCGGCGGCGGCCAGAGCTTCATCCCCGTGCTGCGGCTCCGGCTCTCCTACCCGGAGACGGTCATCGACCTCGGCCGGATCCCCGAGCTCCGGGGCGTCCGCGAGGAGGGCGACGAGCTCGTCATCGGCGCGATGACCCGCCACCACGACGTGGTCCGCGACCCGCTGGTCCGCCAGCACGCGGCGCTGCTGTCGGAGGCGACGGCGACGGTGGCCGACCCGGCGGTCCGCCACCGCGGCACCCTGGGCGGCGCGCTGGCGCACGCGGACCCGGCGGGCGACCTCGGCGCCCCGGCGATCGCGCTCGGCGCGACGCTGGTCGCCGAGGGGCCGAGCGGGCGCCGCTCGATCCCGGCGTCCGACTTCTTCCTCGACTACCTCGAGACGGCGCTGTCGCCCGACGAGATCCTCGTCGAGGTCCGGGTCCCCAAGCACACCGGCTGGGGCGCGCGGTACGAGAAGTTCAACCGGGTCGCCCAGGCCTGGTCGATCGTGGCCGTCGCCGCGACGGTGCGGGTGGACGGCGGCAGCATCGCGGAGGCCCGGGTCGCCCTGACCAACATGGGCTCGACCCCGATCCGCGCCACCGGCGTGGAGGAGGCCCTCGCGGGGGCGTCGCTCGACGCGTCGGCGATCGAGCAGGCGGCGGCGCGCGCGGCGGAGGGCACCGACCCGCCGAGCGACCTCAACGCCAAGGCCGACTACCGGGAGCACCTGGCGCGCGTCCTGACCCGGCGCGCGCTCACCGCGGCCGCCGGGCTGCAGGGCTGAACGGGACCGGTCCGCCGGGCCGGCGGGGCCTGCTGCCCCAGGGGGTGGCAGGCCCCGCCGACCTCGCCCGGGCGCTGACGGCGACCGGGTACCTGGCGGACACCGGCGTGGCGACCGCGGCCTACCTCGCGCTGGCGCTGCCCCGGCCGCTGTTCCTCGAGGGCGAGGCCGGGGTCGGCAAGACCTCGCTGGCCCAGTCGCTCGCCCAGCTGCTCGGCGCGCCGCTGGTCCGGCTGCAGTGCTACGAGGGGATCGACGCCTCCCAGGCGCTGTACGACTGGGACTTCCCCCGCCAGCTCCTGCACCTGCGCGCCGCCGAGGCGGCCGGTCGCACCGAGGCCGGGGTCGAGCAGCTCGAGCACGAGGTCTTCAGCCGGCGCTTCCTGCTGGCGCGCCCCCTCCTGCAGGCCCTGGAGACGAGCCCCAGCGTGCTGCTCGTCGACGAGGTCGACCGGGCCGACGACGAGTTCGAGGCGTTCCTGCTCGAGGTCCTGTCGGACTACACGGTCTCGGTGCCGGAGCTCGGGACCATCCGGGCGGAGGTCCCGCCCGTCGTCGTCGTCACGTCCAACCGCACGCGGGAGGTGCACGACGCGCTGAAGCGCCGGTGCCTCTACCACTGGGTGGAGCACCCCGGGTTCGAGCGGGAGGTGGCGATCGTGCGGCAGCGCGTCCCGGAGGCCTCCGAGGCGCTCGCGACGCAGGTCGCCACCGCCGTCCAGGCCCTGCGCGGCCAGGACCTGCTCAAGCCCCCCGGCGTCGCGGAGACCCTCGACTGGACGCAGGCCCTCGTGGCCCTCGGCGCGGAGCGGCTCGACGCCGACCTCGCCACGGCCACGCTCGGGGCGGTGCTCAAGTACCGCGAGGACCAGCAGCGGGCCGCCCGCATGGACGTCGGGGCCCTCGTGGGCCAGGCGGTCGGGGGTGGCTGAGCAGGCGGCGCCGCCGTCGTGGCGGCGGCCGGACCCCGACGGGGACCGGCCGCCGCCCTACGACGCCGCCGACAGCCTCGTCGGGCTGGCGCGGACGCTGCGGGCGGCGGGGGTGCCCGCCGCGCCGCACCGGGTGCACGCCGCCGTGGCCGCCCTGGAGGCCCTCGACCCGAGGCGGCGCGACGACGTGTACTGGGCGGGCCGGCTCACCCTCTGCGGCACGCCGGACGACCTGGAGCGCTACGACCGGGTCTTCGCGGCGTACTTCGGCGACCGCCCGAGCGGCGTGCTGCGCCGGCGCCCGGTCATGAGCCCGCAGGTGCGCCTCGTCGCCACGGAGGCCGGCGGCGACAGCGGCGGGGAGGGGGACGGGGAGCCGGCGGAGTCGACGACCGCGGCGGCGAGCGGGACCGAGCAGCTGCGCCACCGCGACGTCTCCCGGCTCACCGCCCGCGAGCGCGAGGAGCTGCGGCGCCTGCTCGCGAGCCTGCGCCTGCCCGGCGAGCCGCGGGCCTCCCGGCGCCGCCGCCCCTCGCCCCGCGGCCCCGTCGACGACGCCCGCACCCTGCGCGCGTGGCTGCGTGCCGGCGGCGAGCCCGCCCGGCTGCGCCACCACCGGACCACGCCGCGGCCGCGTCGTGCTGCTCGTCGACGTGAGCGGGTCGATGGCCTCCTACGCGGACAGCCTCCTGCGCTTCGCCCACGCCGCGGCCCGCCGCGGCGTGGGCGAAGCGCAGGAGGCTGTCCGCGTAGGA
>DATMJR010000437.1:0-4149 GCA_035553775.1 Miltoncostaeaceae bacterium
CCAGACCGGCCGCCAAGCCGATGCCGAGGGCGAGCCCCGAGGCGGCCGCCAGCTGGATCTCGCGGACCTCCCGCAGGCGCCGCACGGGCGCATCGGCGGCGGGTGCCGGACGATCGTGGGCGCAGCAGGCGTCGCTCACGAGCGGCGCTCCACGCGCGCGGTGGCGGCGCCGAGGACGACGCCCAGCAAGTCCTGGGCGTCGGGGGTGAGCGTGTAGAGCACCATCTTGCCCTGGCGCCGGGAGCTCACGAGCCCGGCGGCGCGCAGGCGGCGCAGGTGGTGCGAGACGAGCGCAGGTGAGCGCTCGGCGATCCACGCCAGGTCGCACACACACATCTCCCCGCCCTCCTCGAGGCTGGCGGCGAGCATCAGCCGCGTCGGCTCGGCAAGGGCGGCCGCGCGCGCCGCCGCCTGCCCGGCCTGGCCCGGCGGGAGGCGCCGACCGCGCAGACGCTCGGCGCGGGGAAGGTCCAGACAGAGGAGGTCGCAGCAGTCGTCGCTCATACGGTCATACTGGTGCGGGTTGAAATGACCCTGCAGCCTTACCCCGCAACGAGTCGGCTCGCCGACGGCAAGCAGCTGTCCCTACGCGCCCGGAGCCGACGGGCACGGGCAGGGCCTTTCGTCCGGAGCCCGGTTCGGGTAGCACACGCCCGATGAGCGTGCCCCCGGCCCTTCCCGCCCTCTCGGTCCACGCGCTCACGAAGGTGTACGCGGGCGGTGTGCGCGCGCTGAACGCATTGTCGCTCGAGGTACCGGCTGGGCGCTTCTTTGGGTTGCTCGGGCCGAACGGCTCGGGCAAGACGACTCTCATCGGGTCGATCGCGGGCCTGGTGCGTGTGCCGGCCGGACATATCCGCGTGTTCGGACACGACGCCGTCAGCGACGCGCAGCGAGCGCGTCTGATGGTCGGACTCGCGCCGCAGGACGTGCATCTCGATCGCTTTCTCACCGCACAGGAGGTGCTCGCTTACCACGGTCGCTACTTCGGGCTGGCAGCGGCCGAGAGCGGCCGCCGCGCTGACCAGCTTCTCGAGGCCTTCGACCTCGGCGCGAAGGCGGGCGTGAAGCCCAACCGCCTCTCCGGGGGGATGCGGCGCCGGCTCCTGATCGCACGAGCGCTTATGCATCGGCCGCCGCTCGTCATCCTCGACGAGCCGACGGCGGGCGTGGACCTCGAACTGCGCCGCGAGTTGTGGCGCTACCTCCGCCGCCTGCATGCGGAGGAAGGGACCACGGTCCTGCTCACCACCCACTACCTCGAGGAGGCCGAGGCGCTGTGCGAGCGGATCGCGTTTATCCGTGACGGCGTCATCCTCGCCGAGGGCGGTGTTCCGCAGCTCCTGGCCCGGTTCGGCGGACCAGACCTTGAGGCCGCGTACGTGTCGGCCATGCGATGAGCGTCCCGTCCCCACCCCTTCCCCTGCGCCGCGTAGAGCGCCGCGCGACGGTTGCACTTGCAGCCCGGGAGCTACGTCGGGTCCTGGGCCTCTGGACGCAGACGATCCTGCCCGCGGTCGTCACGGCAGTGCTGTTCCTCGCGATCTTCGGCGGTGCACTCGGCGACCGTCTGCGCGAGGATGGTGACGAGTCCTACGCCGCGTTCATCCTCCCCGGGTTGCTCGTCATGACCGTGGCGGGGCAAGCTTTCGCCAACAGCTCGACGAGCCTCTTCCAGGCCAAGAGCGAGGGCTACATCGAGGACGTGCTCACCTCGCCGATGCGCGGCTGGCAGCTCGTGCTGGCCTACGCCATCGGTGGGCTCGTCCGGGCGTGGCTCGCTGCAACCATCATCGCCGCCCTGGCGGCACCGTTCGCCGGCGGGTTCGATAGGCCGGCGCTGCTCGTCGCGACCCTCGCCCTGACCGGGCTTGTGTTCGCGGTACTCGGCGTTATTACCGGGATGTGGGCCGAGAGCTTCGACCAGCACGCCTTCGTCGCGAGCCTGGTGATCACCCCCCTCGCCCTCGTGGGCGGCGTGTTCTACTCGGTCGAGCGTCTCTCCGAGCCATGGGCGACACTCACCCTTTTCGACCCACTCTTCTACATGGTCGACGCCGCCCGCCTGGCCACGACCGGCCAGGGCGAGGCGCCCGCCTGGGTCTCACTACCTGTAGCGGCCATAGTCGCAATCGCCGCGTTCGGCTCGGCTGCACTCCTGATGCGCCGGGGCTGGCGGCTGAAGGCGTAGGCGGGTGAGGACGGCCGGAGAGAGGACGCTCCGCGTTGCCGCGGCGCCCGACGCGGTTGGGTGCAGCGGCCGCCCCCGTGGTCTGGTCCGGCTCGTCGGCTCGCCGCCGAGCGATCTCCCCCAAGGTCTCCCCCAAGGTCCGAGACGTCCCCCAAGGTTCCCCCAAGGTCTACAGGAGTCCGGATCCCCTTTATCCACAGGTACGTTCGACCGGGAAAGTGGCTTATTTGCGGGGAGAAGTAGGAAGCCGGAGAGGGGACTCGAACCCCTGGCCTGCTGTTTACAAGACAGCTGCTCTGCCAGCTGAGCTACTCCGGCCCGGCCCCTCGCGGGGCTCGGGGCCACGGTACCAAGGCCCCTCCCCATGATCGGCGGGGGGAGCGGCGCGAGGGCATCGGGTAGATTGCCGCCATGGTCGAATCCCGTCATCCGAACCGCTGGTTCGGGTCCAACCCGCAGGCGATCCCCAACCAGGGCCGCCGGCTGTCCACCTGGTCCCGCGAGGTCCCCAAGGACTGGCGCGTGGCGCTCGGCGCCGATCAGACCCCGTCGAACGCCCCCGAGGCCGACGACGAGGGCACCGGCCAGGAGCAGGCCTCCTCCTAGGGCGACGGCCCGCCCCCGCCGGGGCGGGCCGGAGTGCGCCTCAGGCCGGCAGCGTGAGCACCGGTACCGGCGTGCCGGCCGGCAGCTCGCCGACCCCCGCGGGGATCGCGGCGATGTGCGTGGCCTCGGCGAGCGCGGTCACGTCGTGCGACGCCTGGCGCGCGCAGGGGTGGAGGCCGTCGGCGCGGGCGACCACGCGGATGAGGTCCGTGCGCGCGGTGGAGGGCCGGTAGGGCACCGCCAGCGGTTCCGGCTCCCAGGTGTCGGGCAGGCCCAGCAGCGGGCGCCCGAACACCAGCAGGCACACGACCGCCGACACGGGGTTTCCGGGGAGCCCGAGCACGCGCACCTCGTCGCGGCGGCCGAGCAGCAGCGGGTGGCCGGGGCGGATCTCCACCCCCCGGAACACCTCCTCCACGCCGAGCCCGGCCAGCGCCGGGCGCAGGTGGTCGTGGACCCCGACCGAGACGCCGCCGCTGGTGACGACGACGTCCGCGCCGGTGAGCGCCTCCTCCAGGGCCTCGGCGGTCGCAAGCGCCTCGTCCGGGACCACCCGGGGCGGGTCGACCAGGGCGCCCGCGGCGGCGAGCAGCGCGGGCAGGGCGACGCCGTTGACGTCCCACACCTCGCCCGGGGCGAGCGGCTCGCCCGCCGGCACCAGCTCGTCGCCGCTGACGACCAGGGCCACCCGGGGACGCCGCCGGCAGGGGACGGTGCCGTGGCCCGCCGCCGCGAGCGCCGCCACGTGATGCGGCGCCACCCGCCTGCCGGCCGGCAGCACGGGGTCCCCCGCCCGGGCGGTCTCGCCGCGGCGGCGCACGAACGCGCCCTCCGCGGTCTGCGGCACCTCCACCCGGCCGTCGCGCACGGCGGCGCGCTCGCGGGGCACGATCGCGTCGGCGCCCCGTGGCAGCGCCGCCCCCGTGGAGATGCGGGCGGCCGTGCCGGGCTGCACGACGCCCGCCCAGGGCGCGCCCGCCGCGCTCTCGCCGGCGACCTCGAGCGCGCCGGGGGTGTCCGCCGCGCGCACCGCCCACCCGTCCATGGCGGAGTTGTCGAACGCCGGGTGATCGGCCCGCATCCCCACCGCGCGGGCGAGCACGCGCCCGGCGCTCTCGCCCACCGGCACCTGCTCCGCCTGCGGGGCGAGCGCCTCCCGGCGCACCAGCTCCAGCGCGCGACCGAACGCGATGTCGTGCTCGCCGGAGCTCACGACGCGCAGGGGCGGGCGGGCGGCACCGCCGCGGAGCCTCCCGCGGGCGCGGCCAGCGGCACCCCCAGCGCCAGCATGTGCCGCAGGGTCAGCACCCGGGCCACCGCGGCCTCCGGGGGGCGATCGTCGCCGGCCGCCT
>DATMJR010000438.1:0-4308 GCA_035553775.1 Miltoncostaeaceae bacterium
CCATGGGGCGGGGGCCCGCGACCACGACGCGGTCGGCGAGCCGGACCGCCTCCTCGGTGTCGTGGGTCACCATGAGCACGGCCGGGCGATCGCGAAGCCACAGGCGCTCCAGGTCGCCGTGCAGGTCGGCGCGCGTGAGCGCGTCGAGCGCGGCGAAGGGCTCGTCGAGCAGCCACACCCGCCGCCCCGACAGCACCGTGCGGGCGAGCGCCACCCGCTGGCGCATCCCGCCCGACAGCACGTGGGGGTAGTGGTCGGCGTAGGCGGCGAGGCCCACCCGGTGCAGCTGGGCGAGGGCCTCCCGGGCGACCGCGCGCCGGTCGCCGCCGGCCAGCCGCGCCCCGACCTCGACGTTCTCGCGCACGGTGCGCCAGGGCAGCAGCGAGTCGCCCTGCGGCATCAGCGCCAGGTGGCCGAGCCGGTCGGCGCCCGCTCCGGGCAGCGCGACCTGCCCGGCGTCCGGCGGAAGCAGGCCCGCGGCGAGGTCGAGCAGCGAGCTCTTGCCGCACCCCGAGGGCCCGACCAGGGCCACGAACTCCCCGGGCCCCAGCCGCAGGCTCATGCCGGCGAGCACCGGCGTCCCGCCCCGCGCCAGGTGGACGTCGCGCAGCGTCAGCGCGTCGCCGCGGTCAGACATCGTGCTCCCATCCGCGCCGGGCGAGCGCCACCGGCGTGCCGTCACGGAGGGCCGTCAGGCCCGGCGGGCCGGCCGCGAGGTGGCCGACGGGGGTCAGCGGCACGTCGAGCCGGGCACGCGCCGGGGCGAGCAGGTCCTCCGGGAGCGCGACCAGCAGCTCGTAGTCCTCGCCGCCCGCCACCGCCCACTCGTCCGCCGCCGCGCCCGTGCGGGCCGCGACCGCCGGGACGCCCGGGGCCACGGGCACGGCGTCGAGGTCCAGGCGTGCGTGCAGCCCCGAGGCGCGGGCGAGCCGCTCCAGGTCCAGGGCGAGGCCGTCGGAGACGTCCATCATCGCGTGGGCGCCGAGGGCCGCCAGCGCCGCCCCGGCGGCCAGACGCGGCGCCGGGCGCCGGTGGGCCGCCACGAGGGCCGCGGCCCCGTCCCCGATGTGCGGCGGCCCGTCCAGCAGCGCCCGGCCGGCCGCCGACGCGCCGATGGTGCCGGTCACGCAGACGAGGTCGCCGGGCCGGCCGCCCGAGCGCAGCACCGGCGCCACCCCGGGTGGCATCCGGCCCACGGCGGTGACGCCGAGCATGGTCACCGGGGCGGCGCTGGTGTCCCCGCCCACGACCGCGCAGCCGGCCGCGTCGCCCAGCGTGCGCAGCCCGGAGTAGATCGCCCTGACCGTGGGCGGGTCGAGGGCCCCGGGCGGCGCGGCGAGGCCGACCAGGGCGGCCACCGGCACGGCGCCCATCGCCGCGAGGTCGGAGAGGTTGACGGCGAGCGCAAGGTGGCCGAGGTCCCCGGGGGAGTGGGTGGCCCAGCGGAAGTGGACGTCCTCGACCACCATGTCGTGCGCCAGCACGACCGGCGGGTCCCCGGTGAGGACCGCGGCGTCGTCGCCGACCCCGACCAGCACGCCGGGCCGGGGCGCGTCGCCCGCGGCGATGATGGCGATGACCGCGGCCTCGTCCACGGCGTTCCGGCACTCCCTTCGCTGGCATTACCCAGATCAGGTTCCGAGGGTCGAGGCCGCGTCGCCTCCTCTCAGCCGCCCGGCGGCTCCCCTGTATGGCGACGACGCTAGCACGCCCCGGGCGGGCCCCGGCGCGGGCCGCGGCCCGCCGCCCTCAACGTCGCGCCGCACCCTGCCGATAGCCCGGGGGAACCGGGTGCGCTCGAGAGGCCGACCCGCCCGACCCCCAAGGAGCCGACACACCATGAGCACGAGCACCGACATCGCGGCCGATCCCCAGGCGCGCCAGCTCGTCGTCTTCACCCTGGGCGCCGAGGAGTACGGCGTTCCGATCACGCTGGTGCAGGAGATCATCCGCTACACGGCGCCGCGCCCGATCCCGGGGTCGCCCGGGCACGTCGAGGGCGTCATCAACCTCCGCGGCCGCATCATCCCCGTGGTCGACCTCCGCTCGCGGTTCGGGGCGTTCGGCGACCGCCCGGAGGAGGCCAAGATCGTCATCGTCGAGCTGCCGGACGCCACCGTCGGCGTCACGGTCGACGAGGTCAAGGAGGTCCTGACGGTCAGCGGCGAGCAGTGCGAGGCCCCGCCGGACGGCGCGGGCGACGCGGAGTACCTCGACGCGGTCGCCAAGCTGGAGAGCCGCCTGCTCGTGATCCTGGACATGCCGAAGCTGTTCGGGAACGCCGCGAGCATCCTGTACTGACCCCCGGCCGCGGCCGGTCCGCCGCCGGGCGGGCCGGCCGGAGGGGTCCGGGACCCCTGGCATGATGCGCCGGTGAGCTCCGCCGAGCCCCGTCGGTCGCGCGCCGCGCGTGTGGTGGCCGTCGGCCTCCGCGCGCGGCCGGGCGACGGCTGGTCGGCGGCGGCGGTCGCGCGGGTCTTCCTGACCCTGGTGGCGCTGTCGGCGCTGCTCTGGATCGCCTGGATCAGCCGCACCGTCATCCTGTGGGTGGCCGTCGCCGCGTTCCTCGCGGTGGCCATCAACCCGGCGGTCACGCTGCTCCAGACCCGCCTGCGACTGCGGCGGGGGGCGTCGATCGGCGTGGTCTACCTGGGCCTGCTGGGGCTGCTGGCGGGGGCGCTGTTCGTGTTCGTCCCACCGCTCATCGAGGCCGCGCGGGGGCTCGTGGAGGCGATCCCGGGCTACGTCGACCAGCTGCAGCGCTCGGCCTGGGTCCGGGAGCTCGACCGCGACTACGACCTGCTCGACCAGCTGCGCGAACGGGCCACCGACCTGGTGGGCACGCTGGCCGGCCCCGACACCGCGGTGGAGATCGCGACGCGGGTGGTCAACGGCCTCCTGGCGCTGGTCTCCATCGCCGTCCTGGCCTTCCTGTTCTCGCTCTACGGCCCGCGCATCCGCGTCTGGGCCGAGCGGCAGGTGGAGGGGGATGACCGGGCCCGGGTCGTCGGCGTGCTCGACGGCATCTACCGGGTCATCGCGGGCTACGTGGTGGGGGTGTTCGCGGTCGCGTTCCTCGGGGCCTCGGCCGCCGCGCTGTTCATGACGGTCGCGGGCATCCCCTACGCGCCCGTGCTCGCGCTGTTCGTGGGGGTCATGGCGGTCATCCCGCTGGTCGGCTCCACCCTCGGCGCGATCCCCTACGTGGCCGTCGGGTTCTTCCAGGGCATCGCGGTGGGCGTGGCGGCGATCGTGTTCTTCGCGGTGTACCAGCAGGTGGAGAACAACGTGGTGCAGCCGTTCATCCACCGCCGCACGGTCAACCTGAATCCCCTCTGGATCATCATCGCGGTCCTGGTGGGGACCCAGGTGCTGGGCATCGTGGGGGCGCTGGTGGCGATCCCGGTGGCGGGCATCGTGCAGGTGCTCGTCCAGGACTGGCTGGCGCACCGCGACGACGGGCGCGACGAGGAGCCGGACGCCGCGGTGGTGACGACGGTCGTCACCCCCGAGGTGCCGTCCGCGGACCCGCGGGGCGCGTAACCTCGCAGGGGTGCGCCGTCCCCTCCTCGTGATCGCCGCCATCATGGTGGGGCTGTTCCTGCTCGGCGCGATCTCGGTCCCGGTGCTCAGCCGCAGCGACCGCACCAGCGACGACCTCGGCGAGCGAACCGTGCGCCGGGTCGAGGTCAGCTCCGAGCGCGGCGCGGTCCGTGTCCGCACCGGCCCGCCACGCGTGGACGCCCGACGCACCTGGATCCTGAGCGCCCCGGAGGTGCGTCACACGGTGGAGGACGGGGTGCTGCGCGTCGACGTGACCTGCCCGGCGTGGGCGTTCGTGTCGTGCAGCGCCGACGTCGACGTGCAGGCGCCGGCGGAGGCCGCGGTGCGGGTGCGCGCCGTCGAGGGGGACGTCACGGTGGAGGGCGTCCGGGGCGTCACCGACATCGAGAGCGAGGACGGCGCCGTGGAGGTGCGGGAGGCGCGCGCCCAACGCGTCCTCGCGCGCTCGATCACCGGATCGGTTCGCGTGGCGGCGGAGCGGGCGCCCACCCTGCTGCAGGCGCGCAGCGAGACGGGCACCGTCACGGTGGAGGTGCCCTCGGGTCCGTACCGCCTGCGGGTGGACAGCGGCCAGGGCCGGGAGGTCGTGCGCGGCGTGCGCTCCGATCCCGACGCTGCACGCCGCCTGGAGGCGTCCTCGGGCCTCCGCGACGTCACCGTCACCGGCCGGTAGGTCAGCCGGCGAGGTTCCCGAGCCAGGCCCCGAGGGCCGCCCCGCCGCCCCGGGACGGCCCCGTCGCCCGC
>DATMJR010000439.1:0-7348 GCA_035553775.1 Miltoncostaeaceae bacterium
CCCCGGTGCCCGCCGGTGCGCCCACGCCGTCCGCGGCCTGGACGGCGCGCGTGCTGCTGCCCGTCGCCGCCCGCGCCACCCCCGCGCCCCGCGCGCGGGTGGTGCACCGCGTGTCGCCCTACGGCCCGTACGACCAGGACCCGCAGTCGCTGCTGGTGCTCGACGGCCGGCGGACGGCGCACGGGGTCTGGTACCGGGTGCTGCTGCCGGCGCGCCCCAACGGCTCCGGAGGGTGGGTGCCGGCGAGCGCCGTGCACGTCACCCGGACGGCATACCGGGTGCGCGTCGACCTGGGCGCACGCCGGCTGGAGCTGCTCCGGGCGGGGCGGCGCATGCGCGCCTGGCCGGTCGCGGTGGGCACGCCCGCCAATCCGACGCCCACCGGCCTGTTCGCGCTCAGCGAGATCGTCCCGCAGACGCCGCGCACCGGCTTCTTCGGCCCGTACATCCTGACGCTCACGGCGCACTCCACCCGCCTCTCCGACTTCGACGGCGGGCGCGGTCAGGTCGCCCTCCACGGCACGAGCCTGCCGGGCCTGCTCGGCCGCGCGGTCAGCCACGGCTGCATCCGCATGCGCAACGACGCGGTGAGCGTGATCGCGCGCACCGTGCCGCGCGGCGCACCCGTGGAGGTCGTCCGCTAGGAACGGGCGACGCCCGGGCGGCTCCGGGCGTGCGCCCCGCGCCTCCGGGGAACGCGGGGGGCATGGACCGACGCCTGGAACGGGCGCGCGCCGCCCTGACCGGGGCGACGGTGGTGCCCCACACGGACGCCGACGGGCTCGCGGCCGGCGCGATCGCGCTGCGCCTGCAGGGCCGCGGCGCCGACGCGGCCGTGCTGCTGCCCCGAGGCGCCACCCCCTTCGGCGCGGCGCCCCCACTGCCCGCCGGGCCGGTCGCCGTCCTGGACTGGGGCGTGCGTCCGCTGGCCCGCCCCGGGGTGGTCGTCGACCACCACGTGCCGGAGGCCGACCCCGGACCCGGCGTGGTCGTGGTGAGCGGTGCGGGGGAGGAGCCCGCGACCAGCACGGCGGCGCTGATGCGCCGCATCGTGCCGGAGGCGCCGGCCTGGCTGGCCGCCGTCGGCGCGGTCGGCGACCTCGGGGACGGGGCGTGGGCGCTGCCCGAGTGCGCCGGGGCGCCGAAGACGGCCGTGCGGCGGCTGGTGCCGCTGGTGAACGCCCCCCGGCGGCTGCCGGACGGCCCCGTCGGAACGGCGCTCGCCCTGCTGGTGGAGCACGCCGACCCGCGCGAGGCGCTGGCCGACGGCCGCGTCCGGCTGCTCGCCGAGGCCCGGGACGCCTGGCGGTCCGAGCTCGACCGCGTCATGCGCACCGCCCCCCGCGTCACCGACGACCTGGCCGTGATCCGCTTCCGCAGCGCCGCCCAGGTGCACCCGCTGGTGGCGACGGCCTGGACGCGCCGGCTCGCGCCCCGCATGGTGCTGGCGGCCAACGACGACTACCTGCCGGGCATGGTGAACTTCGCCGTGCGCGGCGGCGCGGGCGCCGACCTGCGCGCCCGACTGCGGGACGCGCTGCCCGAGGCGGACGGGGAGTTCGCCCACGGCCACCCGCGCGCCACGGGCGGGAGCCTGACGCCGGCCGAGTTCGACCTGCTGCTGTCGCGCCTCGGCGCCGCGCCCGCGGCGCGGGAGGCCGCGTGAGCATCCCGCCCCACCGGCTCGGCTTCGCGGTCAAGGTGATCGGCGAGGGGGGCATCGCCGGGTCGGACACCCGCCGCTGGGCGAACAACCCCCATCTGTCGCGGTCCCTGGAGCTGCTGGGCGGGGTGTTCGACTACCTGGAGCGCCACGACATCCGCATGTACCGCATGTCGAGCGGCGTCGTGCCGTACGGGACGCATCCGGACCTGCCGCAGTTCGACTACCGCCGCCAGATCGAGCAGTGCGTCACGGAGCTCGCGGAACTCGGGGCCCGGGCCCGCCGCCTGGGCATCCGCCTGTCGACCCATCCGGGCCAGTACACGGTCATCAACGGACCCGATCCGGAGCTGGTGCGCAAGTCGAGCCTCGACCTGGAGCAGGACGCGCTGCTGCTGGACGCCCTGGGCGCCGGGCCCGAGGCCGTCGTGGTTGTCCACACCGGCGGGGTGTACGGGGAGCGCGAGGCGGCCATGGACCGGTGGGCCCGCGCCTACGAGGCCCTCTCGGACCGGGCGCGCCGGCGCCTGGTGCTCGAGCACGACGAGACGTCGTACAACCTCGGGCACGTGCTGGAGCTGCACCGCCGCACGGGCGTGCCGGTGGTGTTCGACCTCCACCACCACCGGTGCCTGCCCACGCCCGGGCTCGAGGACCCCGCGGAGGCGATGGCCGCGGCACGCGCCACGTGGCCGCGGGGCGTGCGGCCCAAGGTGCACCTGTCGAGCCCGCGCACGGAGCTGCGCACCGTGAAGCGGCGCGCCCCGGGGGAGCGCAGGGCGGTGGAGGTGCTCGTGCCGCCCGCCCTCGACCAGCACGCCGATTTCGTCACGCCGTTCGACCTCGCGCAGCTGATGCGCGCGGCGCCGGGACCCGTCGACGTGATGCTCGAGGCGAAGGCCAAGGACGTCGCCCTGCTCTGGCTGCGCGCCCAGGTCGCCCGGGTCGCGCCCGACGTGGCCGCGGCCGAGGAGCGGGGCGGCCCGCCGCCGGCGGACGGCGAGCGGGACCTGCTCGCCGTGCCGGCCTAACGGCCGGCGGCCGCGGCGGCCGCCGCGGGGCGTGCGCCGAGCCGGCGCGCCAGGGCCTCCCACGACGGCAGCACGTCGACGGCGCCCGCCTCCCGCAGCGCGGCGGCCCGCGCGTCCCGCTCGGCGGGCGGCACGAACTGCACGAGTCCCACGGTGGGGATGCCGGCGCCGACGGCCGAGCGGGCCCCCGTGACGGAGTCCTCCACCGCCAGGGCGTCCGCGGCCGCCGCGCCGAGGCGCGCGACGGCGTGGCGGTACACGGCCGGGTCCGGCTTGCTCGCGGGGACGGGCAGGGAGTCCTCGGCGCTGAACCTCACGGTCCCGGGGAAGAGCGTCGCCAGCTCGGTCGCCCGCAGGCAGGCGTCCAGGCGCGCCAGTGCGCTGGAGCTGACCAGGGCGAGCGGGAGGAGGGCGGCGAGGGCGGTGAGCGGGCCGGTGACGGACGCGTCGGGCCGGAGCACGCGGCCCAGGTGCGCCGTCACCTCGACCCGCTCCTCGGCGACGCGCCGCTCCAGGTCCCCCTCGTCGAGCACGACGCCGGCCTCCCGGGCCAGGTGGGTCGCGGTCGCCCGGAAGTTGCGGCCGAGCGCGTAGGCCCGCAGGGCGTCGGCGTCGAACCGGCGCTCCACGCCCAGGTGCGCGAGCAGGCGGTTGGTGACGACGGCCGACGCGACGAAGGCGGGCTCCTCCGACGGGAACAGGCACCCGTCCGCGTCGCACAGCAGGACGCGGGGGGACAGGGCCGCCGTCACGCGCGGCCCACGGCGTCCACGGACCGCCCGGCGTCGCGCCGGCGCCGCCCCCCGCGGCGCGTGGCCGCCTCCGGGGTCCGGGCCAGGGCGTCGGCGAGCGCCCCCCGCACGCCGCGGGAGGCGATCGCCCGCAGCGCCGCACCCAGGTCCCGGACGAAGCCCTGGTCCGCGCCGAGGTCGCCGAAGACCTCGCGCACCGACACCAGCCCCGCCGGGTCCGCCGCCGCGCGCCGGGCTAGCGGCCGCAGCAGCGGCGCCATGGGCTCGTCCACCACGAGCGGGGACCCGTGCTCGTCCGTGCCCTCCAGGGAGCGACAGAAGCCCGCCACGGCCAGCGTCAGCAGGTCGTGACGGCGCCCGGCGCGGCGCGCCTCCCGCACCGAGGCCAGCACGTGGGCCGGGACCTTGGCCGAGCCGGCCCGGCACAGGCGCGTGAGCGGGTCGCCGATCGACGGGTTGGCCAGACGCGCCAGCAGCGAGGCGCGGTACGCCGCGAGATCGACCCCCGGTACCGGCGGCAGCAGCGGGGCGACCTCCTCGTCCATCATCCTCCGGATCGTCTCCGCGAAGACCGGCTCCCGCATGGCCGCGTGCGTCGTGCCGACGCCGGCGACGACGCCCAGGTGGCCCAGGGCGCAGTGGCTCGCGTTGAGGAGCCGGGTCTTCATCAGCGCGTAGGGGGCGACGTCCGGCACGACGTGCACGCCCACGGCCTCCAGCGGCGGACGCCCGGCGCAGAAGTCGTCCTCGACGACCCACTGGGAGAACGGCTCGGTGACCACCGGCCAGCGGTCCTCCACGCCGAACCGGTCCGCGAGCAGCGACCGGTCGGCATCGGTCGTGTGGGGGGTGATGCGGTCGACCATGCTGGAGGGGAAGGCCACCTCCCGCGCGATCCACTCGGCGAGGTCCGGGTCGCGGAGGCCGGCGTAGCCGACCAGCGCGGCGCGGGCGATGCGGCCGTTGCCGGGCACGTTGTCGCACGAGAGCACGGTGAACGGGCCCGCACCGGTCCGCCGCCGCCACGCCAGGGCCGCCACGAGCAGCCCCACGGCCGTCCCGGGGCAGCCGGGCGTGGCGAGGTCCGCCGCGATGCCGGGGTCGTCGGGGCGGAAGGCTCCCGAGGCCGTGTCAACGGCGTATCCGGCCCCCGTCACCGTGAGCGTGACGAGGCGGGTGCGGCGGTCGGCGAGCGCGGCCACCACGGCGGCGCCCTCCTCCGGAGCGAACAGATAACGGGTGATGATCCCGATCACGCGGGCGCGGTCGGCGACGCCCCGCTCGAGCAGGGTGTACAGCCCGTCCTGGCCCGCGAGGGCGTCGCGCATGCCCGGGCGGCGGAGCCCGACGCCGACGAGCCCCCAGTCGGACGAGACCCGGCGCTGGGCGAGGTCGTCGAAGTAGACCGCCTGGTGGGAGCGGTGGAATGCGCCGACGCTGATGTGCACCACCGACGGCGTGAGCGTGCGGCGGTCGTAGGTGGGCACGGCGACGCGTGCGGCGTGGTGCGCGAGGGTCGCCTCACGCAGCGGCAGGGCCCTCAAGCCGCCGCCCCCGGCCCGTGGTCACCGTGCCGACACACCCGCCGCCTGCGGGCGGCGCTACGGTTGGCGGCCGCATGAGCGCCCGCGTCGTCTACCACAGCTTCGAGGGCCGGTACTCGGACAGCCCCCGTGCGCTGTTCGCCGAGCTCCGGCGCCGGGCCCCGCACGCCGAGCACGTGTGGCTGCACGGCGCGGGGCACCGCGAGTCGTTCCCGCCCGACGTCGCCACGCTGCCCTGGGGCTCCGAGGCCGCCCGGGCCGCGCTGGAGTCGGCGGACCTGATCGTCGCCAACTCGCACACGGACACCCCGTGGACCAAGCGCCCCGGGGCGCTGTACCTGCAGACCTGGCACGGCACGCCGCTCAAGCGCATCCACAACGACGTGCTGTGGGCCCCGCCGGGCCGCCTGGCGCGCCTGGACGGCGACATCGCCCAGTGGGACGTGCTGGTGTCGCCCAACCGCGTCAGCACCCCCCGCCTGCGCGGGGCCTTCGGCTACACCGGGGAGGTGATCGAGACCGGGTACCCGCGCAACGACGTGCTGCTCTCCCCGCGACGGGACGCGATCCGCGCGCGGGTGCGCGCCGAACTCGGCATCCCGGACGACGCCACCGCGGTGCTCTACACGCCCACCTGGCGCGACGACGCCGTGTTCGCCGAGGGGGGGCGCGACTTCCGGCTGGCGCTCGACGTGGACCGGTTCCAGGAGGCGCTCGGCGCCGACCACGTGCTGCTGCTGCGCCTGCACTACATGCTCACCGGCCGCCTGGCGGCGCTGGACCACCCGTCCGTGCGCGACGTCTCCCGGCACCCGGAGGTGAGCGAGCTGTACCTGGCCGCCGACGCCATGGTCACCGACTACTCGTCGACCATGTTCGACTTCGCGGTCACGGGCCGGCCGCTGTTGTTCTTCACCTACGACCTCGCCGACTACGGCGAGCGCCTGCGCGGCTTCTACTTCGACCTGGCGCCGGTGGCCCCGGGTCCCCTGGTCGCGACCACCGACGAGCTGGTGGACGCGCTGCGCGACCTGCCCGGCGTCGTCCGCGCGCACGCCGGGCGCTACGCGCGGTTCCGCGCGACCTTCTGCGATCTGGAGGACGGTCACGCCACGGGCCGCGTCGTCGAGCGGGTCCTGCCGGCGCTGGCGGGGGCGGGCTGAGCGAAGGGCCGGGGCGCCCGCACGCGCCGCGGCGGGGCGGCGGGCCCGAACGCCGCGTCCACCAGCTCGGCGGCGGGGCGGCGCCCGGGAGGCCGCGCGGACAGGATCGTCCACCGCTCGGGACGCAGGGCCGCGGCCTCGGCGACGGCCGTGACCAGCAGCTCCCGCGACAGCCCGAGGTGCTCCGGGCGCGTCGGGAGGCCGATGCGCGCGAACAGTGTGCGCAGCTGTCCGAGCAGCGGGACCTCGTGCGCCGCGGCGGAGACCAGGCAGCCCAGCGCGACCTGCTCGCCGTGCAGCGCGGCGCGCGCACCCAGGCGGGCGTCGAGTGCGTGGGAGACCAGGTGCTCCGCCCCCGAGCAGGGACGGCTGGTGCCCGCGGTGGCCATCGCCAGGCCGCTCAGCAACAGGCCGTGGGCGAGCACCTCGTGGGCGTGGCGGCTCGCCACCTCCTCGAGGTCCAGCACCGGGCGCGCCGCCGACTCGGCGATCATCGCGCTGTAGGCGTCGTAGCGCTCCTCCCCGCCCTGGTCGGCGAGGCGCCAGTCCATGCACGCGGTCAGGTTGCTGACCAGGTCCGCCGCCCCGGCCCGGACGGTCGGAGCGGGCGCGCTCCCGACGGCCGCCACGTCGACGACCACTCCGCAGGGCATGCGCGCGGAGTGCGTGCTGCGCCGGCCGTCGCGGCCGACCAGTGACGCCACCGGCGAGCTGATGCCGTCGTTGGAGATCGTCGTGGGGACGCTCACGAAGTCGATGCCGGTGCGCGCCGCCGCCAGCTTGAGGACGTCGATGGCGCGCCCGCCGCCCACGGCGACCGCCGCGGTGACCCCCTCCTCGATGATCGTGGCCGCCGCCGCCGCCGCCTGGTCCAGCCGGCCGGTGAGCTCGGGGCACCGGGTCACGCGGGCGCCGGTGCGCTCCAGCCCCGCGGCCACCGCGTCGGCGAACCGGCGCGAGGGACCGGGTCCGCTGCCGACCAGGACGTGGGCGAGCGGGAAGCCGTGCTGCGCGAGCAGCCCGCCCACCTCGGGGAGGCAGTGGGCGCCGACGTGCAGCAGGCGGGGGATGGCGACCTGGCGGGCCCCCGGCATCAGGCGCCGGGCGGGCCGAGAGGCGCCGCGATGAGGGGATGATGGGGGGTCGGGGACATCGCGGGACCTCCGGGAGCGCCGTTAACGAGTCGGTCACATTC
>DATMJR010000440.1:0-2478 GCA_035553775.1 Miltoncostaeaceae bacterium
TCACCGCCCCGCCCGCGACGTCGCCGGCCGGCGGCAGCACGCTCACCGCGGACGAGTTCCGGCAGGCCGCGGACGCCATCTGCGTCCGGTACGACGCCCAGCTCGAGGCGCTGCCGGAGCCGGAGAGCAACGCCGACATCCCCGCCTACTTCCGGCAGGCCGTGGGCATCTACCGCTCCCAGCTCGGGGAGCTGCAGGGCCTCACCCCCCCACCGGAGCTGCAGCCGGACTACAGCGCCGCGCTCGGGATCCTGCAGCAGATCGTGAGCCTCGCCGGGAACGTGGAGCAGCGGATCTCGGCCGGCGAGGACGCCCTCGCGGTGGTGCAGGCGGCCACCCCCGAGCTGGACGCCCTCAACGCCCAGGCGGACGCCCGCGCCGAGGCCCTGGGGCTCACCGAGTGCGGGAGCGACGACGAGGAGACGGGCACCACGACGTCGTAACCCCGCCGCGGACGGTGGTGCCGCGAGCGGACCTTCACGCCGCGGACGGTGGTGCCGCGAGCGGATTTTCACGCCGCGGGCGGTGGTGCCGCGAGCGGATTTTCACGCCGCGGACGGTGGTGCCGCGAGCGGACCTTCACGCCGCGGACGGTGGTGCCGCGCGCGGATCCTCCGCCGCCCACGCCCCGCGCCGATGCGGCCCAGCGCTGGCGGCTACACTCGCCCGATGCGGCACCGGGAGCACGACGAGCACCACCGCCGCCGCCGGCTCCAGCTCAACGAGAAGCTGTTCGAGGCCCTCAACCACCGGCTCGAGGAGCGCATCCAGGAGCTGCGCGAGGCCGGCCTCATCCCGGAGGATCCGGACGCGCCGATCCGGTACATGTGCGAGTGCTCGCGCGAGGACTGCCGCGAGCGGTTCGCCATGGAACCGGAGGAGTACGCGCGGCTCCACTCGGAGCCGGCCGACTGCGTCGTGCTGCAGGGGCACGAGATGCTCGACATCGAGGTGGTCGTCGACGAGATCGGGGACCTGCTGGTGGTGCGCAAGCGCCCGGTCTGAGCGCGCGGGACGGCTACGCCCGGAACACCATCAGCACCGCGGTGCCGCCGCCCGGGCGGGACAGGATGCTGACGACGTCGGCCAGGCGGCGCATCAGCCGCAGCCCCACGCCCTCACGCGACGGATCCCCGTCGGGGTCGAAGCCGCGGCCCCGGTCCTGCACCAGCACGGCCAGCCCGTCCTCGTGGGTCCATGCCTTGACGACGATCTCGCCGGAGCTGCCGGGCGGATAGGCGTGCCGCACGGCGTTGGAGATGGCCTCTCCGACGCACAGCAGCACGTCCAGCAGGCGATGGGCCACCGAGCCCAGGGCGAGCCGGCGCAGGGCCACCCGCGCCGACCGGGGCGCCACGCGGTCGGCCCGCAGGACGAACTCGGCGGCGGCAGGGCTGGAGAGCGCCCGGCCCACGTCGGGCCGGTGGATCAGCTGGACTGCCTCGGCGCCCGCCCCCATGCCGTCGTCCACTAGTAGGCCTCCACCCGGCTGAAGTGGGCGGCCATGCCGGTGACCTCCAGCACGCGCACGACGGCGTGCGAGGGCCGGTGCAGCGCGAGCCGGTCGCCGAACCCGGTGCGGAGCTCGTTCAGCATCCGAAGCCCCGACGAGTCCATGTAGTCCACCGCCGAGAGGTCGAGCACGAGCGGCGAGTCGCCGTTCGCCTCGGCCGCGCCCCTGTGGGCCGCCTCGGCCACGGCAGGCGCGGTGGCGAGATCGACCTCACCGGCGACGAGGACCAGCACCACCGTGGGCAGGACCTCGACGGCGACCCGGAACTCGCTGGTGTCGGGCGGCGCGACCATGGTGACGGGGTGCCACGTGGTCGCCCGCGGCAAACGCGACGCGACCGCGGTTCAGGCCCGGACCACCAGCAGCACCGCGGTGCCCTCGTCGCCGGCCGGCGAGGCGACCTCCACCGCGGACGCCAGGGTGCGCATGATGCGCAGGCCGAGCTGCACCGTGCCGGGCCCGGGCTCGGACCTCTCCGCGGCGAGGCCGCGTCCGTGGTCGGCGATGAGGACCGCGGCACCGCTCGCCTCGGCCCAGGCCTTCAGATGGACCATGCCGTCGCCGGCCGGTGCGTACGCATGGACGACCGCGTTCGTCACGGCCTCGCTCACCACGACCATCAGGTCGGCGCGGCTCCCCCGCGGCAGCCGCAGGTCCTCGAAGCCCGCCAGCAGCCGGCGGGCCCTGCCCGGCGCCCGGTCATCGGCGGGGAAGACCTCGTCGAGGGGGGCCGGGGCGTCCCGTGCGAGAGCGAGATCCGCCGCGGCGATGATCTGCTCGCCGCACACGGCCGCGAGGTTCCCGCGCCGCGACCCACGGAAAACGCGTCGGCAGCCCGCTCGCCCTAGTCGTGGGCGACGACCTCGAAGTGGGCCGAGAGCTGCGTGACCGCGAACAGGCGGGTGATGCACGGGGGCGGAGCGCGGAGCCCGAGACCGTGTCCCAGGTGCTCCCGGAGGTCGAGG
>DATMJR010000441.1:0-6023 GCA_035553775.1 Miltoncostaeaceae bacterium
CAGCAGCGTGAGCAGGGCGGCGCGACGGCCGTCGCCGCGCTCGGGGTCGCGTCGCTCGTCACCGGCCGCGGGCCGCTGGAGTTCCTGACGCTGTCGGGCGACGCCTGGTCGGCGCTCGGGCGCGTGCTGCCCGACGGCCTCGCCGCCGGCGAGACCGCGTCGACGCCCGCCTCGGCCACCGACGACGCCCCCTTCATCCGGCTCCTCGACCTCGCGCTCGCCGGCCTCGTCGGCGGGGGTACCTGGCTCGCGCTCGCGCGGGGCCGCGCCGGCGCGGCCCTCGTGGTGGCCGGCGCCGGCGTGGCCTACCGCTGGACGGTCGAGGCGCCCGCCTCGCCGCTGCTCGCCGGCTGCGTGGCGCTCGCCCTGATGCTCGCGGCGCTGGCCCTGATCGGACGGCCCGCACCGGCCGGGGCCGGCCGGGCGGCGCGGCGCCCCGGCGGCGCCCTGCGCACCGCCGGCACCCTCGGCGTCGTGCTGGCCGCGGCCGCGGCGCTCGGCACCGGACCCGCCGACGAGGGCCGCGGCTGGTGGAACTGGCGCGACTGGGGGGCGGGGGAGATGGGCGCCGCCGGCTCCCTCGACGTGCAGCAGAACTACGGTCAGCTGTCGTGGCCGGAGGTCCCGCGCGAGGTGATGCGCATCCGCAGCCCGCGCCCCCTGCCCATGCGCGCGATCGCGCTCGGCGCCTTCGACGGCGCCGCGTTCAGCTGGGACCAGAGCCGCGGCAGCCGGCCCGTACGGGTGGTCGCCCAGGCGGCGACCCTGCGCTACCCCGACCCGGACGGCCCGGCCCCGGTCACCCAGGCGGTGACCCTCGGGGCGACGGAGGCCCCCCTGGTGTTCGCCGGCGGCGAGATGCTGCAGGTGCGCGGCGGGCTGCGGGGCGACGTGGACCTGGTGGGCGGCGAGGGGCTGCGGGTGGCTCCGGCCCTCGGCCCGGGCACCTCCTACCGGGTGGAGGTGCGGGTGCCCGACCCCGACCCCGCCGACCTGATCGCCGCCACCCGGTACGCGCCGGGCGAGGTGCAGGCCCGGGACACCGAGCTGCGCGCGGGCCGCGGGGGGCCGCCGCTCGCGATGCCGGTCTGGGGCACCTCCGCCGTGGCGCCGGCCGACGCGCAGCTCGGCGACTACGCGCGGGTGCGCACCCTGGCGCGCCGGGTCGCGGGCGACGCCCGCAGCCCCTACGTCGCGGTCAACCGCATCGAGACCTACCTGCGCACGGGCTACGTGTACGACGAGGCGCCGCCGTTCCCGGCTCCCGGCAGCCCGCCGCTCGTCGACTTCCTGTTCACGGGCAAGCGCGGCTTCTGCCAGCACTTCGCGGGGTCGATGGCGCTGATGCTGCGCACGCTCGGCATCCCCGCACGCGTCGCGGTGGGCTACACCCCCGGGCGGCTCGACACGGGCGCGGGGGAGTGGGTCGTGCTCGACCGCGACGCCCACGCGTGGGTCGAGGTGCTGCTGCCCGGCGCGGGATGGGTGCCCTTCGACCCGACCCCCGGGCGCTACGCGCCCAACCGCGTCTCGGTGGGGTCGCCGGCCTACGCGCCGCCGGCGGCCGGCGCGGCGGCCCCCGACCGGGTGTCGCCCGCACCGGTGGGTGTGCCGGCCGACGCCGCGCCCGACCCGGGGCCCGCGCCGGAGGAGCCCTCGCCCGCCGGGCCCGCGCCGGCGCCCGACGCCCTCGGCGACGGCGGGGGCGCGGCTCCGCTGCCGTGGTGGGCAGCCCTCGCCGGAACGATGGTGCTGGGGCTGGGCGGCGTTGCGCCCGCGCGCCGCGCCTGGCGCCGGCGCGCCTGGCGGCGCCGCCCGGACGAGCGGGGACGGGTGCTCGGCGCGGTGGCCGACCTGGAGGCCGCCCTGGCCGCCCTCGGGGCCGCCCCGCCCGCCACGCTCGACGCGGCCGGGCGCGCCCGCGATCTGCAGGCGCGCTTCGGCGTCGATGCCCGCACCCTGTACGGGCGGGCGGAACTGGCCCGGTACGGGCGGGGCGAGCCCCCCGCCGGCAGCGCGCGCGCCGCCTGGCGCGAGGCGCGCCAGGTGCGGCGCCAGATCGCCGCGCGCCGGGGCCGGCTGCGGCGCGCGGCCGCCTTCGTGGGACTGGGCGGGCGCGGTACCCTCTGACCCGTGAACGAGTCCGAGGCATACGACGCCTTCCGGCGCGGCCATGCGCTGCTGGCCAGTCGTGACTTCCACGGCGCCGTGGTCGCCCTCGAGCGCGCGCGGTCGCTGGAGCCCGACAAGGGCTCGGTGCGCGAGGCGCTCGGGCGGGCGTACCTCAGCTGCCGCCGCTTCCGCAAGGCCCGCGACGAGTTCCAGGCGGCGGTCGACCTGCACCCCACCGACGGCTACGCCCATTACGGGCTCGCGCGGTGCTTCGACCAGCTGGGCGAGCGCGTGCTCGCCGACCGCCACTACACGCTGGCGGCCTACTTCAAGACCGGCCTCGAGTAGCCGGGCGGGCGGTCAGGCCGCCGGCGCGGGAGGCGGGCCGGTGACGCGCACCCCCTCGGGGACGTCGAAGCCCAGCCGCACGACGCTCTCGAAGGTCTCGTCCACGCACAGCACCAGCTGCCCCAGCAGGCCGTCGAGCCGGTCCGCGGAGATCTCCCCGATCGGCAGGTCGGCGGCCAGGTAGAGGTCGCCGCTGTCGTCGACGGCGAACCGCCAATCGCGCAGATCGAGGTTCTTGCGCAGCACGCGGCGGTAGACCGCATCGTGGTCCCGGTCGGGGCCGCGCATGAAGAAGGCGCGCAGCGTCACGGTGCGCTCACCGCAGCCGATGCCGGCGGTGATCGCCCCGCGGGCCAGGGACGGCAGGCGCACGCCCCACTCGCGCGGGCCCACCCGCTCGGCGTCGGCCCCGAGTTCGTCGAGGGCCAGGGCGAGGCGTGCCGGCGCGGCGTCCATCGCACGCATGCTAACCGGCGCCCGTGGCGGGGCCGCCTCCCGCGTCGAGCACCAGCGTGACCGGCCCGTCGTTGACCAGCCCCACGCGCATGTGGGCGCCGAACCGCCCGCGGGCGACCGGTACCCCGCCGGCGGCGAGCGCCGCCGCGTACGCATCGACCAGCGGCGCCGCCTCCGCGGGCGGGGCGGCCGCCGCCCACGAGGGTCGGTTGCCACGGCGGGCGTCGCCCAGCAGCGTGAACTGGCTCACCACGAGGACCCCGCCGCCGGCGTCCGCCACCGAGACCTCGAACGGGCGGTCGCCCACCGGGAACAGGCGCAGGGCGAGGGTCTTGCGCGCCAGCCGGGCGGCCTCCTCGGGCCCGTCGCCGCGCGCCACGCCCACCAGGGCCAGCAGGCCGTCCCCGATCTGCCCGACGACCTCGCCGTCCACCTCCACCCGGGCGCCGTCCACCCGCTGCAGCACCACGCGCATGGCCGGGGACTGTACGTGGCAGCGCACGGGCGGCGTGCTACCCTGCGGGGCGACGCCTGGAGCGGAGTACGGGCTGTGCGCGGTGAGGAGGGCTCCGGCCCTTTTTTTGTTGGCGCACCGACCACGGGGCACGGATCACGGGAGAAGGGGGTGCCATGGACGTCCGCGACGCGCTCGAGCGCGAAGTCGAGGCATGCCTGGCCGCCGACCTGCCCGATGTCGACCTGCTCGAGCTCACCGTCACCGGACGGTCGGAGGAGAGCTACCTCCGGGTGGTCGTCGACCACGCCGACGGCGTCGACCTGGCCCTGTGCGAGCGGGTCACCCGCACGCTCCAGGCCGGCGGCCTGGGCGACCGGTACGGCATCGAGGTGTGGTCCCCCGGCCCCGAGCCGCCCATGCGGGCGCGACGCCACTACATGCGCGCCCTCGGCCACCGGGTGCGGCTGCGCGTGGACGACGGACGCCGGGTGCGGGCGCGCGAGGGCGTGCTGGCCGCGGTCGGCGACGAGGCCGTCTCGCTCACGACGCCGGCCGGGGTGCTAGACATCCCGTTCGCCGCGATCCGCAGAGCGAACGACCTGGACGGGGGCGGGGACGGGTGACGGACCGGGGCGGCGAGGCGACGCGCAGGGCGCGCGGCGCGGCGGCGGGCCGGGACCTCTCGACGAGGAGCATCGGGTGAACCGGGAGATCATCGAGGCGATCAAGACGATCGAGCGCGAGAAGGGGATCGAGTCCGAGACCCTGCTGGTCGCGCTCGAGGACGCGCTGCTCGCCGCCTACAAGAAGACGCCGGACGCGGCGGACCACGCGCGCGTGGAGATCGACCGCGAGACCGGCGACATGCGCGTCTTCCAGCTCGTGCTGCCCGAGGGCGAGGAGCTGCGCACGCTGCCGCAGGACGAGCCGGTGATCCCCGAGGGGGTGGACCCCGAGGAGTTCGAGGCGCCCGAGCCCGAGATCGACTGGGACGCGTACGCCGACGAGGAGATCGAGGCGATCGACGTCACCCCGGACAATTTCGGCCGCATCGCCGCGCAGACCGCCAAGCAGGTGATCCTGCAGCGCATCCGCGAGGCGGAGCGCGAGATGATGTACGAGGAGTACGTCGAGCGCGTCGGGGACGTGGTCACCGGGATCGTGCAGCAGTCGGACCACCGCTACACGCTGGTCGACCTGGGGCGCGTCGAGGCCCTGCTGCCCGAGAGCGAGCAGGTCCCCGGCGAGCGCTACGACCACGGCTCCCGCGTCAAGGCGGTCATCACCGAGGTGCGATCCTCGGCGAAGGGTCCGCAGGTGATCGTCAGCCGCCGGTCCGACCAGCTGGTGCGCGAGCTGTTCAAGCTCGAGGTGCCCGAGATGGCCGACGGGCTGGTCGAGATCCGCAACGTGGCTCGCGAGGCCGGGTGGCGGTCGAAGATCGCCGTGATCTCGCACGTCCAGGGGGTCGACCCGGTGGGCGCCTGCGTGGGCCCGCGGGGCTCCCGCGTGCGCATGGTGGTGTCCGAGCTGCGCGGCGAGAAGATCGACATCATCCCGTTCAACGACGAGCCGGCGCGCTACATCGCGAAGGCGCTCTCGCCGGCGCGCGTGCGCGAGGTCATCGTCGACGACGAGGGCAAGCAGGCGACGGTCATCGTCCCCGACGACCAGCTGTCGCTGGCGATCGGCCGCGAGGGCATGAACGCCCGCCTGGCCGCCCGCCTCACCGGGTGGCGCATCGACATCAAGAGCGAGACCACCTACTCCCAGGAGGAGACCGGCCTCGACGACGAGGGCGGCGGCGGGCGCTGCAACGCCTACCGGCGCAACGGCAAGCGCTGCCCCAACCAGGCCGTGGCGGACAGCCGCTTCTGCGCCATCCCGGAGCACGCGCGGCTGGGCGAGCTCGAGACGGCCCTCGGGCGTCCCCTGAGCAACGAGGAGGCGCAGGAGGCGGCCACGCCGAAGGGCTACCAGCGGGTGGCGGAGATGGCCGGCATGGCCGCCGCGCCCGCGGGTGAGGGGAGCTGACACCACGACGACGGGGCGGCACACTCCCGAGCGCAGATGCGTGGCGTGCGGACGCCGCGCACCCAAGCCCGACCTGGCGCGCTTCGTGGCGCGCCGTGACGACGGCACCGCCCGGCTGGTGCGCGACGACCGTTCCCGCCACCCTGGCCGCGGCGCCTACGTGTGCCGCCGCGCCGAATGTTTCGACCGCGCCGTCGCACGGCGCGGTTTCCAGCGGGCCACCCGGTCGGGTGCCGCGCTGGTGATCGATCCCGCGCTCGCCGAGGGCGTCGCGCACGGGAACCGCGAAAGGACGTGATGGCGAAGAAGAGGGTCTACGAGATCGCGAAGGACGAGGGGCTTCCCAGCGCCCTGCTCCTGCAGCGACTCCAGCGTGCGGGTGTGGCGGTCAAGACGGCCTCGTCGACGATCGACGTCGCCTGGGCGCTTCACTTCCTCAACCCCAAGCGGTACCCGCGTCCCGCGGGCGAGCTCCCCGAGGTGGAGGAGGCGCCCACGCGTTCCCGCGCCAAGGCCGCCCCCGCGCCCCCGCCCGTCGAGGAGCCGGCCGAGCCGGCGCGCCCGCGGCCCACGCGCCCGCGTCCGCGGCGCCCCGTCGCCGCGCCCGGCCCCGAGC
>DATMJR010000442.1:0-4850 GCA_035553775.1 Miltoncostaeaceae bacterium
GCCCAGTACAGGGCGCCGCCCGCCAGCCGCTGCAGGCCCTCCGCGTCGGCGGCGTCGGCGATCGTGCTCACCCCGCCGGAGACGGTCACGGCGCCCACCCCCGCGACGGGGTCCTCGCAGAGGGCACGGCGCGCCGCGTCCGCGACCCGCCAGGCGTCCTCCCCGCCGCACTCGGGCAGCACCAGCGCGAACTCGTCGCCGCCGAGCCGAGCGACGAGGTCCTCCGGGCGCGCGTGGCGGCGCAGCCGGCGGGCGACCTCGGCGAGCACCCGGTCGCCGGCCTCGTGGCCGTGCGCCTCGTTGAGGGCGTGGAAGTTGTCCACGTCGAAGACCGCCAGCGACAGGGCCCGGTCGTGGCGCCGCGCCCGTGCCACCTCGCTGGCGAGCCGCTCCTGGAAGGCCCGGTGCGTCGCGAGCCCGGTGAGCGCGTCCCGGGCGGCGCGCGCCTCGGCGTCGCGCAGCATCGCCCGCGTACCCGCGTGCAGGCGCGCGTTCGCCAGGGCGAGGGTGGCGAGGCCGCCCAGCCCGCGCAGCAACATCCGCTCGTGGGCACCGAACCGCCGCGGGGCGGCGAACGACACGAACAGGTCCCCCAGCAGGGCCTGGCCGCCCTCGCCCGGGAACGGGTGCTCGAGCCGCATCGCCATGATGGCGCCCGCGCCCAGGCGCGCGGCGAGGGCGGGCGCGATGGCGGGCTCGGCCGCGAGGTCCTCGATCAGCATCAGCGACTCGGGGGCGTCCACCGACCGCCGCCACAGGGGCAGGTCGAGCGGCGGGCGGCCGACCGCGGTCTCGAGGAACGCCCGCCGGCGCGGATCGGTCTCGGTGGTGTGCACCCCGGTCACCGCGCGGGTGACCGGGTCGGTCGTGTAGCAGGTCGCGCGCGCGGCGCCGAGCGCCTCCCGCGCCGACGCCGTCACCGCGCGCAGGGTGTCCCCCATGTCGAGCGCGCCGGCGCTGAGCCGGGCGGCCGCGCGGCTGACGGCCCGCTCGGCGGCCTCGGCCGCGGCCAGCGGCACGGCGTGCGCCAACGGCACCATGGCGGCCTGCAGGGCGGCCACGGCCTCCGCGTCGGGCGCCCGGGCGGCTCCCGACAGCACCTCCACGACACCGAGCACGTCGCGATCCAGCACGATCGGCGCCGCGAGCGCGCTCACCACCGGCGGGCCGGGGGCCCGGGTGTCGGGGAGGGCCGGCACCCACAGTGGCCGGCGGTCGCGGGCGTCCCGCCCCGCCAGGGCCGGCAGGCCCTCGCCCGCCGCCCGCGCCGACACCGCGGGCTCCAGCGGCGCAGCGACCACGTGACGGCCGACGACGCGGAACCCGTCGGGGCCGCGCAGCCACAGCAGGGCGGCGTCGCCGCCCACGGCGTCCACCAGGGCGGCGAGCGCACGATCCCAGGCGCCGTCGCCCCCGCCGGCGAGCGCGTCGGAGACGCGCGCCTGGACGGCGAGGGGTGGGGTGACGGCGGTCCCGGCCCGCACGGGGGCGCGACCGTGCCGTCCTCCGGGTGCGGGCGTCGCGGAGGGGCGCACGAGGGCGCGATTCTCACACGGCGGCCGGTGCCCGGCGCCGGGGGTTGCGGTTTCCGGTAGGTACGACCGCCGCCGCCCCTACGCTTCCGACGTGCCGGCTCCTCAGATACCCGTGACGGCCACCCCGGGGCCCCGCCTGGGCGTGATGCTCGACTGGACCCGCGACCCGGCCGAGCAGGCGGACACGGGCGTCGCCCTCGCGCGTGCGGGCGCGGACGTGCTATGGGTGCCCGAGGCCTACGGCGCCGACGCGGCCACGCTGCTCGGGTTCCTCGCGGCGCGCACGGAGCGCGTGCTGCTGGGGGCGGGGGTGCTGCCGGTGCACACGCGCAGCCCGGCGCTGATCGCCCAGACCGCGGCCGGCCTGGACGCGCTCTCCGGCGGCCGCGCCCTGCTCGGTCTCGGCACCTCCGGCCCGCAGGTGGTGGAGGGGCTGCACGGCGTGCCGTTCGACATGCCGCTGGCCCGCCTGCGCGAGACGGTGCAGGTGTGCCGCACCCTGTGGGCGAGGGCCCCCCTCGTCCACGCCGGCCGCGCCTACCGCATCCCGCTGCCGCCCGGGCGCGGCACGGGCCTTGGGCGCCCGCTGCGCCTGGTCACGCGGCCCGTCCGCGAACGGGTGCCCGTCCACATCGCCGCCCTGCGCCCCGGGGCCGTTGCGCTGGCGGCAGAGATCGCCGAGGGCTGGTTCCCGCTGCTGTTCCCCCCCGCGGCCGCCGAGGCGCTGTGGGGCGAGGCGCTCGCCCGCGGGCACGCGCGCCGCGCACCGGACCTGCCGCCGCTGGACGTCTGCGCCGGGCTGTGGTGCGGGGTGGGCGCCGCGCACGAGGTCGGCGCGCTGCGCGCCCGCATCCGCGCGGAGCTCGCGCGGTACGTCGGCGGCATGGGTCCGCCGGGCCGCAACTACTACGCCGAGGTGGTCGCGCGGGCCGGCTGGCCCGCCGCCGCCGCCGCCGCGCAGGAGCGCTTCCTCGCCGGCGACCGCGACGGGGCCGCCGCGGCACTGCCCGACGACCTCGTCGACGCGTTCGCGGTCTGCGGGCCGCCGCAGGTGCTGGCCGAGCGCCTGGCCGCGCTGCGCACGGCCGGCGTCACCACCGTGTGCCTGCGCCCCGTGGGGGACCCGGTGCGCGCGGTGACCGCCGCCCGGCCGCCCGGGCGGGAGCGGGGTGCCGCGCAGGCGTCGCAGCCCGGGGTCGGCCGCCTCCAGCGGCCGGGCCGCCGGACCGCGCCAGGCCTCGTAGGCGGCGCAGGCCGCGTCGGGCTCGCCGCGGTGCGCGGCGACGGCCTGGGCGAGGGCGAGCGCGTCCGCCATGCCGACCCCGGCGCTGGCGCCGGTCTCGGGGCCGAAGAAGTGCGCCGCGTCGCCGATCAGCACGACGCCCGGCGTCCACCAGCGCGGGCAGCGCAGCAGCACCGGCTCGCTGTAGTGCACCTGCTCCATCGACGTCAGCCCGCGCACGCCCGCGGCGGCGGCTGGCAGCAGCGCCGACCACGACGCGGCGAGGGCCTCGAGCCCGGGCGCGAGCGCCGCCTCGCGGCCGACGCGGGCCGTCGTGCGCCACCCGAACGAACCCTCCGGCCAGCCGATCAGCCCGATGTGACCGCCGTCCGCGAGGTAGGCCATGTCGAAGGGGGCCTCCACGGGCACGGGGCTCATCCACTCGATCTTGCCCTCCTCCATGGGGAGCTCCTCGGCCGGCAGTCCGGCCATGCGCCGCACCCCCGACCGGGCGCCGTCACAGGCCACGACCAGGTCGGCCCCGATCTCCCGGCCGCCCGCGCCGGTCTCCACGCGGGCGCCCGTGATGCGCCCGGACGCGTCGCGCAGGAGCCCGGTCACCGACGCGCCGTGCAGCACCGTCAGGCCCTCGGCCAGGGCGGCCACGACGTGTCCCACTCCGACGGCGATCGCCGCGCAGCCGCCGCCGGGCTGCGGCGCGATCGGGCGCCCGGCGGCCCGCACCGCCGCCAGCAGCCCCAGCTCCTCCAGGGCGTCGAAGCCGTGGTGGCCGAGCATGAACCCCCGCGCCACGTAGGCGCCGGGGTCCATCCGCTCCACGACCACGGGGTCCAGCCCGCGCGCCCGCAGCAGGCGGGCGAGCGTCAGCCCGACAAGCCCTCCGCCGGCGACGACGATCCTCACGCCCCCTACTTCACCGAACCGGCGAGCAGTCCCTGCACGAAGTAGCGCTGGAAGGCCAGGAACACCACGAGCGGGATCGCCAGCGAGATGAACGCGGCCGGGGCGATGACCTCGATGTTGGACCCGAACTGACGCAGCTGGCTGAAGATCGCGACGGTGATCGGCTGGGTGTCCCGTCCCAGCGTCAGCGCCACCAGCAGGTCGTTCCACGTCCACAGGAACTGGAAGATCGCGAGCGACGCGAGCGCCGGGACGCCGAGGGGCAGGATCACGCGCAGGAAGATGCGCATCTCCGACGCGCCGTCGATGCGCGCCGCCTCCAGCAGCTCCTTGGGGATCCCCACGAAGAAGTTGCGCAGCAGGAAGATCGCGAACGGCAGCGCGAACGCCGTGTGGAACAGGACCAGGCTGAGGATCGTGTCGAAGATCCCGAGGCTGTTGTACAGCGAGAAGATCGGGATCAGCGCCATCTGCAGCGGCACCACCAGCAGGCCCACGACCCCGATGAAGAGCCAGTCGCGCCCGGGGAAGTCCAGGAACGCGAACGCGTAGGCGGCGAGCGCGCCGATCAGGATCGGCAGCACCGTCCCGCCGATCGCGATCCAGGTCGTCGTCCAGAGCGCCGTGGTGATGCTGTCGTTGGACAGGACCTCGCGGTAGTTCTCCAGGCTGGCCAGGCTCGGCTCGGCGAGCACGTTCCACCAGCCCTGCTCGGCGACGTCGTCGGGCGCCATCAGCGAGGTCATCAGCAGGCCGAAGGTCGGCACCAGCCACAGCACCGCGATCGCCGCCAGCAGGATCGTCAGCGGCAGGGTCGTGAGGCTGCGGACGATCCGCGCCGACAGGGCCGGGCGGCGCACCTGCACCGCCCCGCCGGTGTCCATCGTGCCCGTCGGGGCTCCCGCGGTCGTCATGACGCTCCCCTCGCGTGCGTGCCCGTCCGGTGCCGCATCAGGCCTCCCTTCGGAACCGGCGCACGTTGAGCAGCAGCACCGGGATCACCAGCAGGAACAGGAAGACCGCGATCGCGGAACCGAGGCCGAAGTCGTTGGTGCCGCTGAAGGCCGTCCGCCAGAGGGCGAGCGCGATCACGTTGGCGTCGTTCTGCACGGACGCCGGCGCCACGGACAGCACGATGTCGAAGACCTTCAGGACGTTGATGATCATGG
>DATMJR010000443.1:0-4317 GCA_035553775.1 Miltoncostaeaceae bacterium
GGGTGAGCGCGCCCGACCCGCGCCGCGTGCCCCGGCTGGGCGACCTCCTGGTCCGCATGGGCGCGCTCACCCCGCCCGAGCTGGAGTGGGCGCTGCAGGAGCAGAAGGCCGACGGCCGGCGCCTCGGCGAGCTGCTGCTGGCCCACGGCAAGGTCACGCCGGAGCAGATGGCCGCGGCCCTGGCCCAGCGCCTGGGGGTGCTGCGTGCCGACCTCGCCTCCCCCGACCCGGCGGTGCACGACCTGATCGACCCGCGGTCCCAGCGCCGGTACGCGGCCGTGCCGCTGCGCCTGGACGCCGACGGGTTCCTGGTCGTCGCGATGGCGGACCCGCAGAACATCCTCGCCATCGACGACCTGCGGATGATCGCCGGCCGTGACATCCGGCCCGCGCTCGCGCTGCCCGAGGAGGTCGCGGCGCTCCTCAACCGGCAGGCGACGATCGAGGAGTTCGTCGCCGAGGTCGCCGAGGAGAGCACCGACGAGTACGGCTACTCCGGCGAGGCGGCGGTCAACGAGCTGCGCGCGGCCGGCGACGACGCCCCCGTCGTGCGCCTGGTCAACTCGGTCATCGTGCGGGCGATCGAGGCCGGGGCGTCCGACATCCACATCGAGCCCCAGCCGAGCGCGCTCGCCGTGCGGGTGCGGGTCGACGGCGTGCTGCGTGAGATCGCGACCGTCCCGCTCAACCTGGCGCGCGGCATGGTGAGCCGCATCAAGATCATGGCCGAGATCGACATCGCCGAGCGGCGGCGGCCGCAGGACGGGCGCATCGGCCTGAACCTGCACGGCCGTCACCTGGACCTGCGCGTCGCCACGCTCCCCACCGTGCACGGGGAGGCGGTGGTCATCCGGATCCTCGACCGCAGCAACGTGCTCCTCGACCTCGGCACGATCGGGTTCTCACCCGCGACCCTGGCCGCCTGGCAGCGGTGCTACCGCAAGCCGTACGGGGCGCTGCTGGTGACGGGCCCCACCGGCTCGGGCAAGTCCACGACGCTGTACGGCACCCTCAACGACATCAACACCCCCGACCGCAAGATCATCACGGTCGAGGACCCGGTGGAGTACCGCCTCGGCGGGATCACCCAGATCCAGGTCAACACCAAGGCCGGCCTCACCTTCGCCACCGGGCTGCGCTCGATCCTGCGCAGCGACCCCGACGTGGTGATGCTGGGCGAGATCCGCGACCGCGAGACGGCCCAGATCGCGATGGAGGCGGCCCTCACCGGCCACCTGCTGCTCGCCACGCTGCACACCAACGACGCCGCGAGCGCCGTGACCCGCCTCACGGAGATGGGCATCGAACCCTTCCTGAGCTCCAGCGCCGTGATCGGCGTGCTCGCGCAGCGGCTGGCGCGGAAGGTGTGCGTGCGCTGCCGGCAGCGCCGGGCCATGACCCGGGCGGAGCTGGCCGACGTCCTCGGCGACGACGACTTGCCGGCCGGGCTGCCCGACCGCATCGCCGTCCCGGCCGCGCCCGGATGCGACGCCTGCGGCGGGACCGGCTACTCCGGCCGCATCGGCGTGTACGAGATCCTCGTGGTCAGCGAGGGCCTGCAGGAGCTGATGGCACGGCGGGCGCCCGCCGAGGACATCCGGCGCCGCGCCCGGCAGGAGGGCATGCGCACCCTGCGGGAGGACGCCCTGCGCAAGGTCCTGGGCGGCGTCACGACTCTCGACGAGCTGCTCCGCACGGTCGCTTAGCCGTACGGCGCCCCCCTCGGGGCGCGGCACTGCACCCGGGTGGGGGGCGCGTCCCTCCGTCCGTGGGGTCACGGGGCACGGGCCCGTGCCTAACCTCCGTGCATGGACGTCACCCGGGCGCAGCGGATCCTCGGACTCCCGCCCGACCCCACGCGGCAGGACGTGGTCGGGGCCTGGCGCCGCTTCGCGCGCGAGAACCACCCCGACCACCGCCCCGGGGACGCGGCCGCGACGGGCCGCTTCGTCGCCGGCCGGGAGGCCTACGAGACGCTGCGCGAAGTTGCTGCGGCGTCCGCAGGAGCGACGTCGCGCCCCGCGGCGAACGGAGAGGACGCCACGGCGACCACCCACGCGGTCCACCGCCCCGGGGTCCTCCGCGGCGCCCAGGCGGCCGCCGTGACGCCCTACGCGTTCCCGGCCGTCGGCGCCCGGGAGTGGCGGGCGTGACGCGGCGTCAGTCCGCGGGCGGGTCCCCGGTCCCGAGCCGCCGCCAGGCCGCCGCCAGCGCGGCGAGGTCCCCGGGCTCCAGACGCTCCAGGAACAGCCGGCGGACGCCGGCCCGGTGCACCTGGCCCGCCCGGTCCACGAGCGCCCGGCCGGACTCGGTGAGCACCACGTTGGCGCCGCGCCGGTCCTCGGCGCACGCCTCCTTGCGGGCGAGCCCCTCGCGCACGAGGCGGTCGACCAGCCGGCTCGTCCCGCTGAGGCTCAGCAGGGTGCGGCGGGACAGCTCCGAGATCCGGACGCGCCCGCCGGGCTCGCGGGCCACCAGCATCAGCACCTCGTAGGCGGGCACCGACAGCCCCATCTCGTCCTGCAGCTCCTCGTCGAGCACCCGGACCAGCGTGGCATGGGTCCGCAGGAAGCCCCGCCAGGCGGCGAGCTCCTCGGCGCTCAGCGGCGCCCCCCCGTCCCGCGTCCCCGATGTGCCTCTTTGCATCGGCAACTAAAATAGCCCGCGTCGGCGACGGGGGAGGCAGACGATGGCGGACGCGGACGCCCGGGGTCGAGGCGCGGAGCTCGCGCGCCGGTACCTCGGGGAGGGTGTCCCGGAGGAGTGGGCGGCGGTCGACCCGGACCTCGCCCGCATGACCGAGGAGTTCGCCTTCGGCGACATCTGGAGCCGCCCGGGCCTCCCGCTGCGTGACCGGTCCCTGATCGCGATCGTGGTGACGACGGCGCTGAAGGCGGAGCATCCGCTCGCCTGGCACGTGCGCGGCGGCCTCCGCGCCGGGCTGTCGCCCGCCGAGATCCGCGAGGCGATCATCGCGGTGGCCGGCCTGGCGGGGTTCCCCGCCGCGTGGACGGGCCTTCGCGTGGCCGCGCCCCTCCTGCGGGCCGCGGAGGCGGGTGACGGGGACGCCGCCCCGGCCGGCGAGGACGCATGAGCGCCGACGCGCTGGTGCACGCGGTGCGGCCGCCCCGCGAGGGCGCGCCGGTGCTGCTGCTGCTGCACGGCCGCGGCGGCGACCACGCCGACCTGCTGCCCGTCGCCGACGCCGTCGCGCCCGGCTGGGGGGTGCTCGCCCCCCGCGGGCCGGTCCCGCAGCCCCCGGGGTGGGCCTGGTTCCTGAACCGGGCCATCGGGGTGCCCGTGGAGGAGGACTTCGACCGCCGGCGCGACGAGGTGGCCGGGTGGCTCGAGGACGCCCTCGCCACGTACGCCATGCGCGCCCCTGTCGTCGCGCTGGGGTTCTCGAACGGCGGCATGATGGCCGGCGCGCTGGCCGCCGCGCGACCCGACCTGGTGGCGGCGGTCGCGCTGCTGTCGTCCGCCTACCCCCTGAGCGCGGCCCGCTACGCCGAGGGGGGCCTGCGCGACACGCCGGTCTTCGCGAGCGGCGGCGACGCCGACCCCTTCCATCCGCCCGAGGTGATGCGCGCGGGCGTCGACGCGTACCGGGCGGCGGGCGCCCGCGTGGAGGAGCTGCAGGAGCCGGGCGCCGGGCACGGCGTGACCCCGCTCCAGGCGGAGGCGCTGCGCCGCTGGCTCGGGGCGTGGGTCGCCGGCTGAGCCCGCCGCCGCCTCGCGGCGCTTGAACGGACGCCCCCGGTGCGGCACCGTCCGCGCGTGTCCCCGGTGCACCCGCTTGCGCTGATCCCCACCGAGCCCGGCGGACCGGCGCGCGGCGAGGGGTTGCGGATCGACGAGGAGGAGGTGGCGGTGGTGCGCCGGCGGCCGCTGCGCCGCGGCGTCGTGGCCCGCCGCCCCCGCGGCGGCCTGACGCGATGGGCCGCCGGCCCTCCGGCCGCGCTCGCGCCGGTGACCTGGCTCTCTCCCGGCGCCCGGATCGCCGTGGAGGGGAGGGTGGCGGCGCCGGGCGCGGACGACGGGGGGCACCTGCTGGCGCTGGAGGTGCCGGGGCCGGTCACACCGCAGACCTGGCTGCTGCACGGCACGCCCGGCGCCGTGGCGGACGCGGTCCGGGCCCTGGCGGGGGCCGACGCGCCGCCGGCGGCCGGCGGGGGGACGAGCGGCCATGGCCCCGCCCGGCGGACGGTGGCCGCGCCCCTGCTGGCGCTGGTGGCGGCGGGCGCGGTCGGCCTGGCGGTCGTCACGCAGGCCGACCGCGCGGGTGAGTACGCCCGCAGCGTGCGATCGGTGCTCACC